>CAMKAR010000213.1 GCA_946410535.1 uncultured Bacteroidales bacterium | reverse complement strand
CCGGGTTTTCGCTCAGATTGAGCAATGCGGCCTCCTCCTTGATGCGGAAGCCCAAGAAGTTGAGCACGGCCACCGTGCACTCGTTTTCGTTGAGGTCGGGATAGGCCGATTTAAGTCTTTCCAAGGCTTGGGGATAGGAAGCCTCAAACTCGGCCATGATCCGCTTCAGTTTGTCTTTTTCCTCCGACTTGTAGATGACATTCACCCGCTTGAGCAACAAGTCTTGCGAATGTTGTTCGGCAGTCTCCAAGTCGGACTGCAACTGGTGTTGGGTCTCGCGGAGCACTGTCGCCTCCATCTCCTTTTTCTTGCGGTAACGGTTGACGAACAGCCACAACAGCAACAAGGCAATGACGAGCAGCGCAATCAGCAGATAGAGTTTCAATCGATTGGTTTGGTGCTCGTTCTCAACACGTTGCAACTCCATTTGTCGATCGTATTCGTCTTTTACTTCGGCTACACTTTTGCCACTGCGATCGTATTTTTGCCTCGAATCCATATACTTCTCCGCATACCATATAGCACTATCCATTTGACCCAAAGCCTCGTAAGACTTGTAAAGATACATATTGGCATTCATCTTCCACACCTCCAATCCATATTGATCCACAGCTTGTTGCGCAAAATATATGCATGAATCATATTGCTTCAGCTCGAAATAGGCATGGGCCAATCCGTCTATCACACTTGCCTTGAATTTGGCTGTTTGGTCATCCAAAATCCTTAAGGCGCTTTTCTCCTCCATAATGGCCTCCCGCAACAACTGGGGTCCGTCCTCACTTTCTGTTCGCTTTTGCTTCTCGTAACGATAAAGCGCATTCAGGGCAGCCGAACTGTGGCAAGCGGCCAACTTTTGGACATCACCTGTCATTTCGGCTGAGTGAAAGCCCTTTTCAAGGTACATCGCGCTACTGTCATATTCCTTGAAACGAAGGTATAACTCACTAATCATGAGCGCAGTATAGCAATGTTGGTCAAACCATTGACGTTCTGACAAGGATTGCTCGGCCTTTTTCAGCACCTCCATAGCTTCCGTATGGTAACCGAAGTCGCCGTAGGCCGACCCAAGACCACTATAGATTTTGTATTTCAAGCGGTCAATCACATCTTGTTCTGTGGTGGGAGTAGGCTTAAAACGTACCAACCGCTCGTCAACATGTTTGCATTGGTCGATGCTTTGCTTGGCTTTCAAAAAGTTGTCGATACAAAGCCACCGATGCTGAGGCGATGAACGGTAGGCATAGCCTTTGGCATAATACGACCATGCCTCAAAATACTTGTCGTCGCCACTAGCAAACTCATTGTCAGACACTTGTAGAAGCGAGTCTATTTCAGTGTCATAAAACCTTGTGTTGAACAAAACTTCCAATTGCAACAAGCAATAATGCGCCCGTTCCTTCTCCGAAAGCACCGAAACATCCAATGTATCAAGGATTTGCATGGCGCTGTCGGGCTTTTGCTGAAGGAAACACTCCACACGATAGAGCATGTCTTCTTCGGGCGGCGGCGCTTCGTGTTTGGCGCAGGCGACCAAAAGGAAACATGACAATAATATGTGCAACCATGGCTTCATGGCTGCAAAAATAAGAATTATTTGAATGTGATTTACTTCTTCACCCACTTCCCCGTCTCCGCGAGGGTCGTTGAGCTTGTCGAAACGCCCGTTGTATAAACCTTCCAAACATAAACACCCAAAGGCCAATCCGTTGCATCAATCGCCGTCACGTTCTCCGTGAGGGCTTGGCTATGGACGAGCCTGCCGTTCATGTCGTACACCTCCACGCGTGAATTCTGCAAGGTCGTGCGGATGTTGAGCGTGTTGCCGCCTGGGTTGGGATAGACATCGGTTGTCTCGTATGCCAAAGGTTCCTCGACACCCAAAAAATCGTTGGTGACATAGGCCCGAATCATAAATTGAAGATACACATAATAATATGGATTGTAGTTTGCCACGTCCTCCCATTTATTTGCTTCCGTTTGCACCCATCTGGCGTTGGGATTGGGATTGTCGTTATAGCTACAAGTGGCCGAATAGGTTTCGGTGAAGTCATCTTCGGTGAAGACTATCCAAAGGTTTTGCGTCGTATCTATTTCAACAGGCTGATCCAACGGATACTCCCACCAATCCATCAAATTATCTGCGGCTACCCATTGGCGGCTCATCAATGTGAGCGGCATATAGTCGTTCCCATAATAAACGCTAAGCCACAGATGCCCGGAATTGAATTGGTTCTCATACATAGCCACCCTGTTCAAGGTATAGCCTGCATAGGATTGGAGCATACTGTCGGGGAACATTACCGCCCACGAAAACGGGATGTTCTCAGGCCTATAGGCAAGATTCTCGCTGCAAATGCCGTTGTCATAATAGAGCCAATCGTAATCCCTACCTCCATCATCCCTTTGTTGTATAGCATTAGTGACACATGGTTTCCGACAATCAAACAAATCGGAAGCGTGTCGCAGCGCCTGCCCTTGCATCGTCACACCGCCCACCATCAGCAGGAGCGCAAGCAGGGTGTAAAGTCTAATGTATTTCATCGTATTATGATTTAGTTGTTACATGTTTTCGGGTCGTCGCTTTGCAAAAGTACACATTTTCCAAGAATGAAGACTTTTTCTGCTGATAATTTGTAAACTTCTTGTTCATTTCCATCTCAATACTTCAAATAATGCTCCAGCAGCGGGTTCACCTCGCCATCGTTTTCGATGAGGCTTTGCAGCTGCGCCCAGTTCTTGATCATGCCGCGCTTCTCGCGCTGGTTGACGATGCGCTTCACCTGCTCGTAGTTGAGGTATGGATGGCCGACCAAGGTCTTGAAATCCGCGCGGTTGACGTCGATTTTGCGCAGCTCGGCCTCACCTATTAATATATACGGCTGAATGGAGGTGAAGCGCGCCGAGTCCATACCCTTCACATCCCTCAATTGCTCCTTGTCGATGAAGCCGCCCAACTTGTCGCGGAACGCAAGAATGCGCGAAGCGGTGTAGCCTCCGATTTGCGGCAACTCGACCAAAGTCGTCGAATCCACCGTGTTGAGGTCGACGATGGGAATGGCTTTCTTTTCAGAAGGAGCTGTCGTTACGGTCGTTGAGCCAGGTGCGGTCGTTGAGCTTGTCGAAACGCCGCTTTGAGAGGTAGATTTTGCGCTTTTCCCTCTTGACACCTCCGGCAACACGATAAACGGCTCCAATTGCGCATATTCTTCCTCACTGATGGTGTAGAGCTTGGCCACATCGCTTTTCGAGTAGAACTTGCCGCCTTTGGCCCGATAGTTCATGATGCCGCGCACCTGACGGTCGGTGAAGCCCATCTGGAGCCATTCATCTTCCGTCAAAGTGTTGGGATTGAACGGGAAAGGATGCAATTCTGCCACTTCTTGAGGCTTCTCGCTTTGTTTTTGTTGCATTTCCTCGATAGCCGCCTGACGCAAGGCCAAAAGTGAGTCCAGATTATGCAAAGTGCTTTCACTCAATGATTTTCGCGCAGGCCGAAACAGGCAAGCCAAAATCAAGACGAGGATGGCCGCCATAATCGTGATGATGGCGACGCGCTCGCCTTTGCTGAACGAAAACCATTTGCGAATCGATTTCATGGCACTACTTTATCAATCCACTAATGAAGATGACGATGATGGCCAAAGGAGCCAAATATCTGATGATGAACAAAATAATCCTCTTCAAAGGCGATTTCAGCTTGCCGCTGTTGGTCACCTCGTCGAAGAAATGCGACTTGCCTAACCTCCAGCCCACAAAGAGGACAATGAGTAGGCCGCCCAGCGGGAGCATGATGTTGGACGAGATGAAGTCCATCCAGTCGAAGACCGTCCTGCCGCCAAAGGCAAGTGACGTATTGCTCTTTAGGCTCAACGAAGCGAAGGAACCGATCAGCATGGTGGCGACACAAGCCAGCACCGTGGCCCACTGCCGCTTGATATGCAACTCCTCGGAGAGATAGGCCACCACCACCTCAAGCAGCGAGATGGTGGACGTCAGCGCGGCGATGGCCAACAGCACGAAGAAGATGATGCAGAACCAATAGCCGCCCATCATCTGGTTGAAAATCATCGGTATCGTATTGAAAACGAGCCCCATGCCTGCTTGCGGATTGATGCCAAACGAGAAGGCCGCCGGGAAGATGACGATGCCTGCCAACAGCGCGATCAAAGTATCGGAAAGCACGACCGAAAATGCCGTGGAAGTGAGGTTGTCGTCCTTCTTGATGTAAGACCCATATGTAATAAGTGCCCCCATGCCAAGGCTCAATGAGAAGAAGCCCTGTCCCAACGCACTGATGAGCACTTTACCCGTAATCTTCGAAAAATCAGGCTTGAAGAGGAAAACAAGACCGTCTTTGGCACCAGGCAAAGTGGCAGAACGAACGCCCAAGATGACCAAGATG
>CAMKAR010000212.1 GCA_946410535.1 uncultured Bacteroidales bacterium | reverse complement strand
CCGCCCCCACTGAAGCCTCCTCCGCCCATCGGAATCCAGATGGTGCGTGAGCCGCCGCCAGAGTAGTTTTGACCGCTACCATCGGAGAACTTGGAGAAGATGATGACGATGGCGATGATGAAGAGGATGATAAGCCACAGCGGAAATCCGTCGTCGTCGGCGTATTCGTCTTGCGTGAACTTGCCCGAGCAGAGGTCCATCATCACGTTGACGGCGTTGTCGATGCCGGTGTAGTAGTCGTTTTCCTTGAAGGCTGGGATCATTTCGCGCTCGATGATGCGCTTGGCCGTGGCATCGGTCACGTATTGCTCGATGCCGTAGCCCGTGCTGATGGTCACCTTGCCGCTTTCGCTGCCTTTCTTGGGCTTGACGAGGATGACCGCGCCATTGTCTTTGCCTTGCTGACCCACGCCCCAATTGTGCCCGATTTCAGTGGCATATTGTTCGACGCTGTAGCCTTGCAGGTCGTCGACCAAAAGCACGAGAAACTGGGTAGAAGTGCTGTCGTCGTAGGCCACAAGTTTGTGTTCCAGAACGCTAACTTGATGAGCCGTCAAGGTGCCCGTGTAGTCGTTCACCAGGCGGGGCGGGTTGGGCTTTGAAGGCAGTTGCGCATGAAGCATGACGGACAAAGCCAACAGAAATAGTATGATTGGAGCCGTTTTCCGTGTCATAATCGTTCGTGGATTGGGTTGCAAAAATAGGCAAAATTTGGATTGATGGCAAGATTAGAGTAAGAAGAATAGCGCAACACCGACCATCGTTATGAGGGTGCCGACCACTTCTTTGGCCGAGATTTTCTGTTTGTGGATGAGGGCGTATGGCACAATGATCAATACGGGCGTGAGAGCCATGAGGGTGGAGGCGATGCCCGCTTTGGCGTATTGCACGGCCATCAGCGAGAGCGAAACGCCAAGGAATGGACCGAAGAAAGTGGTGAGCGTGGCAAACAGCATCCCTTTGCGGTCGCGGACGGCCTTCCCGACCTGTGGCAGCTGCTTCATCAGGGCGAGGATGAGGAAGAACCCAACAAATCCCGCAACGGCTCGGATATATGTGCCGGCGAAAGGCATCATCTTGACAATGGATTGCGGTGCCTCTGGTGGGATGGATTCGGCATAATGATCCAAACCTATCTTGCTGAGCACTAGTCCTACGCCTTGCCCGACTCCCGCACCGATGCCAAACAGCACGCCTTTCAGTGGGAGTTTCAATGTGAGTTTGTGGTCCTCGCCTCCACGTGCCAAAATGGAGATGGCGATGCCCGTAAGTGTGACAATCATCGCCAACCAAGAGTGCCACGACATGGATTCGCCCAACATCAGCCAACCTGCGATTCCCGCCATCGGTGGGGCCAAAGTCATGAAAAGCTGCCCATAGCGCGAACCGAAAACGATGTAGGAATTGAATAGGCAATAGTCGCCGAACACATAGCCCACCAATCCCGACAGCGCCAACCAAAACCAAGCTTTCCCGTTGGCATACAAGGGATAAGGTGTGCCCGTCACAATCCAAAGCATGGCAGAGAGGAACAACCACGAGAGCACCATTCGGACGAGGTTCAGAGGCAAAGAGCCGAGGCGGTGGCTGGCAACGTCGGCAAACAGTGCCGTGGCCGTCCATGAGAAAGCCACGATGAGCGCGATGATCTCGCCGAAATATGGGGTGGACATGGGAATCAGTTGTTTTCGTATGAAATCTCGTCAGGGATTTCGTTGATGTCGTCGGATTGGTAGGGGAAATAGGTCTTGAGCTTTTCGCCGCAACGTTGTATGCCTTGTTCGAGGCCATCAGCGAAGCGGCCTTCTTTGAATTGGCTCAGCATCAGGTCTTTCACGTCGTTCCAAAAGCCTTGGCCTACCACGTTGTTGATGCCTTCGTCGCCGAGGATGGCGAACTTGTGGTCGCGCACGGCTAAGTAGATGAGTACACCGTTGCGCAACTTGGTCTCGTTGAGTTTCAGCTTGTTGAAGACCACAAGGCTGCGTTCTTCCACGTCGCCTTTGCAGCGGTTCTCGATGTGGACCTTGATTTCGCCCGAGGTGTTGAGCTCGGCCTGCTTGATGGCTTCCACCACGCGGTGGTCTTCTTCGCGGTTCAGTATGGTGATGGCGTTGGACATGACTAGTTAATGTTGGTGATTATTGCTTTGAATGTGGTCAAAGAAACCACATTCAATGGACTGTCAATAGAAGTTTCCAAGACATCTTTATCTCCGGAAACAAGATATTTTGAGTTGGATTGGAAAGCTAAATCAAAGAGATAATTGTCTTTCGGGTCTCGGCAACCGAAAAATTCAGTTTGAATAGGAATCAAAGTGCTTATTTTCTCGTAAAACGACATGTATCTTTCCAATGGCAAGGTTAGGTATTTCTTGAATTTGTCCCGGCTGATTACCGATAACAACTCTTCTGTCAGTTCTTTAGCCCTAAAGAACTCAACATTATAGTTGGCAATCATATCAACAAGTTCGGTAAACTTCCCTTTCAAGAAATAGGAAACCCAAATGTTGACGTCAAAGACGGTTTTATTGTCCATGCCTGACCTTTTTTAGCTCTTCGACAATATCTTTCATCGTGATGGTGTTCTTTTCAACAGAGCTGTCCAATTGCTTGGCCTCTTCCCTTAAGAGCATCATTTTCAATTGCTTTTCCAGCTCTTGTTGCTGATTTGTGGCAAGTTGGGCCACCAAAAAAGTGATTCTTTGGATGATGCTGTCAGTGTTTATCGTTGTGCTTTCCATATTCCTTCTTTTTTCACCTGCAAAAATAATCATTTTCCGCAAATTCGCATTTCAACCTTGCCAAATCACGCTTTTTTTTCGTTTCTTTGCAATCTCAAAACAACTAAAACTGAATCAATATGAACAGAACTTTGAAGGCAATGATGGCCATAATGCTGATGATGGTTTTTGCGGTGAGTTGTACAAAACCGGAAGGTCCAAACAACGGAGGAAACAATAACGGTCAAAACGATAGTATTGTCAATCCAAGTGACAATGGCGAAAATGATAGTATTGCCGATAACAGCGGTACTTTGAATGGCCACGATTATGTCGACCTTGGTCTCCCGAGCGGCACTTTATGGGCCACATGCAATGTGGGAGCTGATTCCATTGGTGATTATGGTGACCGTTTTGCTTGGGGCGAAACAAGCCCCAAGGAGGCTTACAATTGGCAAAACTACAAATATGCAGTAATAAATGATCGCGTTTGGTTGCTCAAGTATTGTGTCAATGATTGGGGTACCCATAACGGCGAATATGGTTTTGAAGACTTACTTACTGAGTTGGAAGCCATTGATGACGCCGCAACGGTCAATTGGGGTGAAGGTTGGCGTACACCAACAGTTGACGATTGGCGTGAATTGAGGGACAACTGCTTCCATGATACAATTGTCCTAAATAATGTTCGTGGACATTTGATTAAGTCGCCCAATGGCAATAGCATCTTTTTGCCCGTTCAATCTGGCTATTATTCTGTTTTTGCCCATTATTGGTCAAGTTCTCTTTATGGAGGACCGCGCAGTGCGTACACCTATTTCTTTGAGTTTTTTGACAATGACCATTCTATTTCCAAAAGTGAACGTTTTAAGGGTTATGCGGTAAGACCGGTTTGCTCGGTTAAATGATTGTGCTTTAATAAAATAAAATCCCCACAACGTCGAAAAACTATATGGCGTTGCGGGGATTGCTATTTGTAAGAACGGGAATTACAACTTCTCCATATTCCTCTTCACAAACTCGCTCAAATCCTTGCCCTTCAGCAAGTTCTTCGAGAGCAAAGCGAGGTCGTAAATCTGCCGAATCGTGGCTTCCTGTGCGGCTTCGTCTTTATCGAGTAAGCCAGTGATGACGGGGCTGTTCGTGTTGAGCATCAGCGTGTAGCTGCCGGGCATCGAGCCGTAGAACGACATTGGGCCGCCGCCCATCTGCTCCATCTCTTTCATACGGCGCATCCACTCGTTTTGGGTGACCTCAACGGGTGTGTCTTCGGCACTTTCGTTGCTGAACTCCAGGTTGAACTTCACCTTGTCGATGACCTTCTCGAAGGCGGCCTTCAAGGTCTCCTTCTGCTTGTCGTCGAGGCCCGATGCGGCTTCCTTGTCGTCCTTCACGATGAGCTTGTCGATGGTGTTGGAGTCCACACGGGCGAACATCGCGCGGCTGTCGTCGCCTTTCTCGCCTTCCTTCTGCTCGTAGGCACTGATGAAATGCGGGTCGAGGATGCCGTCCATCATCAAGACGTTGTAACCTTTGGCCTTGGCGTTCTCGATGTTGGTGTATTGGTCGTCCTTGTCGGTAGCATACAGATAGACGAGGGCTTTGTTCTTGTCGGTCTGGTTTTCCTTAATCAAAGCCTTGTATTCCTCGATGGTGTAGTACTTGTCGTCGGTGTCCTTGAAGAGGAAGAA
>CAMKAR010000211.1 GCA_946410535.1 uncultured Bacteroidales bacterium | reverse complement strand
TAGATGTAGTTGAGCCTGACGTTGCTGTTGGGCTGGTTCATGGCTTCGTTGCGGCGTTGCTTCACGTTGACGAGGTCTTCCAAGCGGATGTCCAAGTTGTTGATTTCGGGCCAGATGCCGTCTTGGTTGGTGTAGGGAGTGCCCCATGGTGTCACCTTCAATGGCACTTCGTATTCGTAGTAGTTCTCGGTGAAGTCGGTTCCGATGCGCATGAAAACGGTGAGGTCTTGGTCTTCCAAGGGCGAGTCTTCGTGGGCGGCTTCGGCGTGGACGAACATCTTCAGGTATTTGTATTGTCGCAGGTCGAAGTCGGCGGTCTTGTAGATGGCGCGTCCGTCGCCGTCAACGAGGTTTTGTACGGTCATTTGCAGCGACTGCTCGTTGATGCGGGTGGTCTGGGTCATGCCCATGACGGTTTCTTGGATGATTCCGGGCGGGCGCACGTAAGGCACGGGCTGGCGGCGGCTGTTCTCGTCGACGCTCACGGCCGAGATGTCGAACGCGGTCTCGTTGCTGATGTCGTTAGGCTCGTATTCTCCAGGGGCTTGGATGCTCTGCGAATAGGTGCGCCATTCGCCTCTCACCAAGTCGAGGGTGGCGAAACGCAGCACGATGGGGCGCTCAAACTCGGTCAGGAACATACGCATGAAGCGGATGGACGAGTAGTCGTCGATGCGGCCAATGACCTTGTCGGGCTGCCTGACGGGGATGCGGAACTGGTACCAGGTAACGCCTCCGATGCTGCCGTTGGGCAGCGAAACGCCGCTCGACTCGAAGATGTCGGCGATGTGGTTTTGGCCGACGACCATCTTGGCAGGGTTGAGGTCGATCTCATATTGGTAGTAACGCTCCGACTCGCTCAAGGTGTTGTCGCTGTTGATGTCCTCGGCATTGGGCAGCGTCGAGTTGCTGCTCAGGTAGCCTTCGGTCTGCTGGTAGTCGGCGGGCGAGTTGCCGTCGGGGCCGTTGAAGAACTTGTAACGCGCCAAGATGCTCTTGTGTTCTTCGTCCTCCATCGAGTCCCAGTCGTTGGAGCGGAAGTAGTGGTAGTTGTCAGCCGACGGGTCGTCGTAGGCTTGGCTGAAGGCTCCCGAGCCTTCGCCGAAACGGTCTCTGATGAGTTTCAGATAGTTCTCCTCGAAGAAGCTGCGTTCGTCCGTGTCGCGCAGACCGTCGTAGCCAACATCTTGATATTGACGTGCTTCTGCCGAATTGCTGAAGGTGCCTACGAGGTCTTGCAGCGTAGGCACACGTCCCCAGATGGTGGTGTCGACGTTTTCGACGACTTCGGAGGTGGGCAGGCCGTTTTCGTAGAACTTGCGTCCGTCGCGGAGGATGTCTTCCGAGATGTCGCCCAAGTTGATGTAGAGCTTGCCGGGGTTGTTGGCGAACTCCTCGTCGGCGAAGGGGTCCATCATCCAGAATTCGATGTACTCGATGTTGGTGGCCTCAAAGTCGATCGACTCCATCTTGCGCATGATGCCGCCCCAACGGCTCTTTGGGTCGTTGAGCTTGCCTTGTTCGTTGATGCCGGCGGAGTAGGCCGTGGGGCTTACGTCGTAGTTGTAGGGGCCGCGCTCTTCCGGATAATAGGCCAAGTTGAGTACGGAGATGTTGGTCTGGGTGCCGGCTTCGATGTCCTTGTTGGGGAAAAGCTCGGTCTCCAAAACCTGACGCACCGAGTTTTTGGAGAGTTCCTCGTTGTCGACGTTCTTTGGGCGATAGTTGTTGGTGCGGTCGTAGAACACCGTGTTGTCGATGACGTACCACGAGAGTTTCGCGCGGTTCTTGCCGTAGTTGAGGCCTGTGTTAGAGGCGGCTTCGGGGAACATGTCGGTTTGGTGCTGTGGCGTGCTGGCCATGTACCAAAGGGTGGGCAGGCGCAGGTCGATGGTCGACTTGGCGCCCTCGAAGTCGTCGATGTAGGAGGTGCCGGGTTCGCTGGCCGACTTGGTGAGGCCGGGGATGAATCGGGCAAACTCGCCGTCGACGCTGATGCGCGACGGGGCCTTGGTGGTGATGCCTGGCAGGGCGTTGATGAAGGTGGTCAGCCATCGGGCGTCGGTGTGGTAGCTGAGGTCGGCGCCATAGATGGTGTTGGCGATGGCTTCCTCACCGTAGTTAATCTTCTGTGTATAAGATTTCTCGCCCAAATACAGGATGGTGGCACCGGCATGGAAGTCCTGGCTGAACTCGTGTTCGACACGCGCACCGAGGAAGGTCTTGCGGATGGCACTGAAGCCCGAGTTCGACTCCAATGAGATGTTGATGGGCGTGCCCGAGTTGAGTATGCCTTCGTTGAGGATGGTGACGCGGCCAAGGGTGTAGTCGACGGTGTAGTCGACGTTCTCGACGAGCTGCATGCCGCCGGCGGTGACGGTCACCGAGCCTTGGGCCACGTTCATGGCATTGAGGCTGATTTCGCTGCCCGATTGCGAGGTGTAGTAACCCTTCAAGGTGAACTTGTTCTTTTCGGAATACTGCTCTGCCGAGGTCTTGGTCATCGTGTAGAGCGAGTCATAGGCGTATTTGTTGGCCAAGTCAGGCTCGTCGGGGAATACCTTCTTGCGGAGGTGGCTGCCGAAAGGCTCCAGCACGGGGAAGAAGATGCGTCCGTTCGACGAGTTGATGGTGCCGCCTTGCGTGGCTGCGTTGTCCAAGAAGTCGAACACGCCATCACCGCCCGCGATGGGGTTGTTTTGCGTGGTCAGGTTATCGAGGCCCATCAGGTTCAAGAGCGAGATGCCCTTCACCGAGCCTTCGGTGAAGTAGCCGTAGGGCGTGCTGTTCGAGTTGCCGTTGTAGAAGATGTTGAGCATGAAGTCCTGCGACCCGATTTGGTAGGCCCTGATGTTGTAGACGTTCTTCATCATCAGGTTCCAGATGGGCATCTTCGTGTTGACGGTGGTGCCTTTCAGTAGCTTGGCTATCAATACCTTGGGTGTGTTGATGCCTTGGTCGGAGAACTCACCCACTTGGTAGACCTCGTCGCTGCCCACGATGGTGTATTGGTAGGCCACGGCCAAGGTCTGGTTGGCGTTGAGGCTGACGTTCAACGAGATGAAGCCGAGCTTCGAGTTGAGCGAAAATTCGGTGTTGCTCAGGCGGCGGGCGTTCTCCACTTTCTCGAAGTCGCGCCCCGAAACCATGTAGCCCGACCTCCCGATGCGCATGGGGTCGTTGCTCATGTAGTTGGTCACGGAACTGATGTTGCGGATTTGGGTGGTGTCCATGCGGGTCACCAAGTTGTTGGCGGCATTGCGCGGAAACACGGTGCTGTTGGTCGGACTCACTTCGTCGCTATAAATCCAAGCGTCTTTTCCTTCGCCCAAGTCGTTCAAGGCGAGGATGTTGCGGGTGTTTTGCGTCGTGGTGTTGGTGTTGGTGATCCACACCTCGATTTTGGTGATGTTGATGCTTGAGGTGACGGTGGGCAGGGTCGAGAGGGCGGCCTCATATTGGTCGCGGAAGTATTGGCTGAGGAAGAAGTGGCGGTTCTCTTCATAGTCCAAGCAGCTGAAGTTGAACTCATTGGCTTGTGCTCCGCCTTGCACTGTGATGTTTTGCGACTCGCTCTCTTGGTACGACACGATCGACGAAATGGTGGTGTTGCCGAACTTCAGCTTGCTCTTCACGCCAAACAGCTGTTGCGTGCCCGTGATGAGGGTGCTGTTGAGCGGGAAGCTGACGTTGCCGGCTTCGAGCAGTTGGATGATCTCGTCTTCCTTGCCTTGGTATTTCAGGTCGAGCTTGTCCTGGTAGTTGAAGGTCGCCTTGGTGTTCTTGTTGATGTTGAAGTTGATCTTGTCGCCGATTTTGGCCATCACGTTGAGCTGGATGTCTTGCTCGAAGATGAAGTCATTGTGCTTTTTGCGGCGTTCGCTCAACGAGGGGTCGTCACGGTAGCTGTGTTTGAAGCCAAAGGTAAGGTCGACGGAGCCTTGGGGACGAATGTCGATGGTGTTGCTGCCGAAGATGGTCTCAAAGGCCTTGCCTCCGATATAGATGGGCGGGATGATGGAGCTGCCGTCGGTGGTGGAACGCGAGTTCTGTCTGCGACGTTCTTTCCAATAGTCTTGTATTCCCTTTTTGCTTTGATATTCAAAGTATTCGCTTTGCGAAAGCGTGGTCGGCGTGTCGTAATAGAACTCGCCAACGCGGCGTTTGAAGGTGTATTGTCCCGTGACGGGGTCGTAGATGATTTCAGTGTTGAAGTTGTCGGGGTCGCTGAGGTAGAGCGGCGACTGGTTGTTGAGGTTTTCGAACGGGTTGCCCGTGTTGACAGGGACGGGATAGATCACCTTGGTCGTGTCGGGTTCCACGGTAAAGGGGTGGTAGAAGATGTCATAAACACCCGCCGAGGCCGTTCGTGCAAAAAACAACGCGAACAGCATCAGGAGCGGGAATAGGAATATATGTCGTCTCATTGAGTGTTTCA
>CAMKAR010000210.1 GCA_946410535.1 uncultured Bacteroidales bacterium | reverse complement strand
GCCAAATGGGTGCCCGTGGGCAAGGACCAGGAGCAGAACATGGAGATGGCCCGCAAGTGCGCCCGCCGCTTCAACAATATCTACGGCATCGAGTTCTTCCCCGAACCGCAGAACTACTACTTTGGCGGCGACGCCATCAAGGTGCCGGGCCTCGACGGGAGCGGCAAGATGGGCAAGAGCGACGGCAACTGCATCTACCTCTTCGAGGACGAGAAGACCATGCGCAAGAAGGTGATGCGCGCTGTCACCGATAGCGGCCCGACGGAGCCTAACAGTCCCAAACCGGAGGTCATCCAGAACCTTTTCACGATGATGAACATCGTCAGTGAGCCGGAGACGGTGAAATACTTCGACGAGAAGTGGAACGACTGCTCCATCCGTTACGGCGACATGAAGAAGCAGCTGGCCGAGGACTTGGAGAAGACCGTCGCGCCGATTCGTGAGCGCATCATCGAGTTCTCGAGCGACACCGACCGCCTCGACCGCATCGCCCGCATGGGCGCAGAGAAGGCTCGAGAAAGTGCTGCGAAGACGCTGAACGAGGTGAGGAAAATTATTGGGTTTAGACAATATTAGGCACAAGAGCCCTTTTTGTGGTAAATAAATGCATAAACGTCAATAGATAATTGCTATTATGAGTTCGTTGTTTCTAAGCAAACTTACCAAAGAAGAATATGAATCCTTAAAGGAAAAGCTGTATCATATCCAAAATGGCAAATGCTTCATATGCCAAAGAGACATTGACCTACAGCTATCTTCGACAAACATTGACCACATTGTCCCATTAAGTACTGGCGGCAAGGATAGCGAAATCAACTTTGCTCTTACTCACGAATCTTGCAACAAATCGAAACAAGATGCTAACCTCAATGTGGCTCGTTGTTTATATAGACTTAAGACCGTTCAAGATAGGATTCAAAAAAGCGAAAACCGTGCAGCCTCGCTTAAAGATGTGCTGTTGGAGTACGGTGGTTCGAAATACGACTTCAATTATAAGGTTCAAAATGGTGAGTTAGTATACACTTTCAATGAATTGAACGATGTTGAAATCCACAAAGCTACTATTTTCAAAGACCCTCTTTCCGAAGTGGAAACTTGTTTTGTGGAAATGCCAATTGAATACCTTTACCACGATGAACTCATCAATCCTCGCGGCATCAACAGTAGCATCAACTTACTGGTAAAAGAGTTCTATAAGAAGAATCCTCAATTGCATCTGTCGTTGGCACGAATAGATAATGGTAAAGTGAAGGTGTTTGATGGTCAGCACAAAGCCGTTGCCCAGATTTTGTTGGGAACAAAAACAATTTTGGTGCGCCTTTTCGTCAACGCCGATGTAAATGTTTTAACAGAGACAAATGCCAATGCAGGCAGTAAGTTGAGACAAATCGCTTTTGATAAAGCTATTATGCGTCAACTCAACAACACTCAGTATCTTGAGAAAGTCAAGTTGTACAAACAACAACATAACTTGCCTGATGATGATTTCTCTTTCTCGGAAGTTCAGCTATGTGAGTTCTTTAGAGGTGAGAAGATGAAGGTTTATATCATTGATGCCATCAAAAGTGCTATTACCTCTTCACCTGAAAATAAGATGAAGGATTATATTGATTTTGAAGGTAAGGGTAAATCACTTCCTTTATCACACAGCACCTACGATAAAGTCTTTCTGTCCAAATTTATAGATTCAAAGAGAATTCTTTCACAAAGCATGGATTACAAGACCGAAGATGGTCGTAATCCTCGTGAACTTGAAATATCCCAGATTTCGAAACTCTTGTCATTAATTACTGAGGTTTTATATGTAGGGAAGTTTAATCAAGAAATCGGTCTCAATCGTATAGAATCGAGAATTGTAGAGGGGAAAGATGCTGACATCACAGATGAACATCTTATTGCTTACCGTATGAGCAAGGAAGAAATTCTGTATGCTTGGACACCGTATCTATTAAAGCTCATAGAATTATATTTCCTTAACAACGGCACTACCTACGAAAAGACCAGTCTTTTCCAAACCCAATTCGATGATCAGTTATGGAAAAATTTGGAAAACTTCTTGAAGAACCTCGCTCTTCTCCCGTTATGGAAAGATCGTAGTATGGCTTCCACTCATTTTTCAGGTAAAAAACCACAATCCTTCTGGGACAAAATCTTTGAAACAGGAAGAACTCCTGAAGGTGTGCAAGTTTTGTCAGAAAAACTAGACTACATTGAAATGATCAAATAAAACTATAGCTCCGAGTACAAATGGGCGACTTCATAACCTACGAAAAAATCCCCGAAAGGGCAGTACTTGTCGCCGTGGCCAGCAAGCAGCAAGGTCGCGAGCGTACGGAAGAATATTTGGACGAACTGGCGTTTTTGCTCGAAACGGCGGGCGGTGTGCCCGTGGCGCGTTTCGTGCAGGCCATGGACCGACCGAGCAGCGTCACCTATCTCGGCTCGGGCAAGCTGGAGGAAATCCACCAGTACATCAAGGCGGAGGACATCAAACTCGCCGTTATCGACGACGAGTTGAGCGCGACCCAAGCCCGCAACATGGAGCAGGCATTGGAATGCCGTGTGCTCGACCGCACGAGCTTGATTTTGGACATCTTCGCCTCCAATGCCCACACGGCCCACGCCAAGGCACAAGTGGAACTGGCACAATACCAATACCTTCTGCCCCGGTTGACCCGAATGTGGACCCACTTGGAGAGACAAAGAGGTGGCATCGGTATGCGTGGCCCAGGTGAGACCCAAATCGAGACCGACCGTCGCTTGATTACCGAGCGCATCGCCTTGCTGAAGGAGAAACTGAAGGACATCGACATGCAGAAGACCGTGCAACGCAAGAACCGAGGTAAGCTCGTGCGCGTGGCCTTGGTGGGCTATACTAATGTGGGCAAGTCGACCATCATGAACCTGCTGAGCAAGTCGGAGGTTTACACCGAAAACAAGCTTTTTGCCACTTTGGATACCACGGTGCGCAAGGTGGTGGTGGAGAATCTTCCCTTCCTGCTGTCCGACACCGTCGGTTTCATCCGCAAGTTGCCGCATCACCTTGTGGAGTCGTTCAAGTCGACGTTGGACGAGGTGCGCGAGTCGGACATCTTGCTCCATGTGGTCGACATCTCGCATCCCGACTTCGAGGCGCAGATGGAAGTGGTGAACCAGACCTTGGCCGAGTTGGGTTGCGCCGACAAGAAGACCATCGTCGTCTTCAACAAGACCGACGCCTACACATGGGAGGAGAAAGCCCCCGACGACCTGACTCCACCCACCAAGCGCAACGTTTCCTATGACGAACTCAAAAAGACTTGGATGGCCAAGATGAACGACAACTGCATCTTCATCTCCGCCAAAAATCGCGACAACTATCAAGAGTTCAGGGATTTGCTTTACAAGGAAATCCGCGACATGCACGCAATTCGGTATCCATACGATAATTTTTTGTATTGAAAATGTACCTCATCGACACCCATACCCATATCTATGATCATCAAT
This sequence comes from uncultured Bacteroidales bacterium, assembly GCA_946410535.1. The sequence goes on along the minus strand of CAMKAR010000210.1, from coordinate 953 downwards.
TCAGTCTCGACAGAAATGAGACCGTCCAAAGGGCATTGGATGCAGGTGTTAAAATGATGCTCCTGCCCAATGTGGATGCCTCCACCATAGCGCCGATGCTCGAATTGCATGGGCAATACCTCAACTGCACCCGCGTGATGATGGGCTTGCAGCCCGAAGAGGTCAAGGAGGATTACAAAGCGGTGCTTTCCCAAATGGAAAAGGAATTGGGCGAGGCCAGTCCCGCGTCCCGTGTCTCGCAGTCCCGTGTCCAATACATTGGAGTAGGAGAGGTCGGCCTCGATTTCTATTGGGATGCGACTTACGAAAAGCAACAACTTGATGCCTTTGAGACGCAATTAGACTGGGCCAAGCAACTCGGCCTTCCGCTTTCCATCCACTGTCGCAACGCTTTCGACAAGATGGTGAAAATCATTGAAAAGAAACAAGACGGCGGACTTCGTGGCATCATGCACTGTTTCACGGGTACTGAGGAAGAAGCTAAGGTTTATCTCAGTTTAGGTTTCCATCTCGGCTTGGGTGGCGTGACTACCTACAAGAACTGTGGCGTGAAGGATTTCTTGCCGACCTTGCCTTTGGACAGTATCGTTTTGGAGACCGATGCGCCTTATTTGGCTCCCGTACCCTGTCGCGGCAAGCGCAACGAACCGGCGTTTTTGGTACATACGGCACAGTGGATTGCGGATATCCTTCAGATTCCCGTTGAGAATTTGGCAGAAGCAACCACGAAGAATGTACAATTATTATTTGGGTTGTAGGGCTGTCGTATAACGGTAGCCGCAGGCTTGCATTCGGCCCGAATGCAACAAGACACGGCTGCCACGGCCTGACAACCCTACAACCACAATTACAAAAATAGGTCGCCGACGCGAAAGCGTCGGCGACCCGCCATTATGAAGATCCTAAAATCCGCAACTATCATCCAATACACGATTAAGGGTAGATTTATGAGT
>CAMKAR010000209.1 GCA_946410535.1 uncultured Bacteroidales bacterium | reverse complement strand
CTTTGTAGTCGAACTCGGCCGTGCCGATGACGACGGTGCCTTTCACGTCCTTGTACTGGCTCGTCTCCGTAAACTCGGTGGTGACGATGTCATTATTAAAGGTGTTGCCGACGTAGCCGCTCACGCCGATGTGCAGGTTCTTGATGGAATAGTTGTCGATGCGTGCGGCACCCGCCAATTTGTTGGCCACGCGGAATTCGTAGGCCGATGCGGAGCCGTTTTTCACCCAATTGGCGTTGTTGAACATGTTGGAGTTCAAGGCGGGGATGACCATGGCTTCGTAGCGCCAGTCGCCGAGACGGCCCCACAGGCTGATGCCCGTTTCGTGCCAGGTGCAGGGCATCATGTTGAACTCGCCTTCGGGACGGTAGCAGGTGAAGAAGCGGTTAGGCTCATGCGCGAAGTTGGTCTGCCCGACGGGCACGATGATGTGGCCCGCACGGATGTTGAAGCCCTTGCCAAACGACTTCTGGATCCAGAACTGCTCCAAGGCTACCTCGCCGCCGCGTTCGATTTCGTGCTCGAACTCCCCGGTTTCCTCGGCTTCCACCTCAACGGCCACTTCGCTGCCGCCGTGCTCAAACTCGATTTCGCTGCCCATCGTCCAGCCTTTGCCGAAGTCGTAGCCAAGGTTGATGACCACATGCGGCAGGTCGACGCGACCATGGCCTTTGGCATCGCGGTAACGGTCGGCATGGGAATAGCGGAACATGTTGTCGCTGTAGAAGTTGCGGGTGTATACCGCTTCGCCGTAGCCGCCCACCGTGAGGCGCGACAAGGAGAAGAACTTGGTGGAATCATTGACTTTGTTTTGCGCCTGCAACGGCATGGCACTCAACGCCAAACCCAAAACGGCGCATTTTGCTATAGTTTTCAGTTTCATAACGAACGCTTTTTACTCTAATTTCGCCTGCAAAAGTCCGATTTTGTCCTTGCAGTCCAAATCCCCATAAATGGGTAATTTCGGCAAAGCGATTCGTCACAAATGAGGATGTCGGGCGCAACGAAATCTTGCCTACCTTTGCAAGCGAAAGGAGAAATAACTATGGCACATCATCACGATCATTGCGAGCACGGGGAATGCGCTTGCGAGCATCATCACGAAGAAGGGTTGAAAAGCCAAATAGTCAAGATCTTGGTTGCAGCGTTGCTTCTTGCAGCTGCGGTTGTGGTTGAGAAAACCTGCGACTTGACGACGTGGCAGTTGCTTTTGGTCTACCTTGTCCCATACCTATTTATAGGTTTCGACACGCTGAAGGAGGCCGCCGAGGGCTTGGCGCATGGCGAGGCCTTCAACGAACATTTCCTCATGTCGATTGCCACCATCGGGGCACTTTGCATCGGTTTCCTCCCTGGGGCTGAGACGCAGTTTCCAGAGGCGGTGTTCGTCATGCTGTTTTTCCAGGTCGGCGAGCTTTTCGAAGGCTATGCCGAAGGCAAGAGCCGCGAGAGCATTGCACATTTGATGGACATCCGCCCCGACGTGGCCCATGTGGAGCGCAACGGCGTGACGGAGGACGTGAATCCCGAAGAGGTGTTGGTAGGGGAGACCATCGTGGTGAAACCTGGCGAGAAGGTGCCTCTTGACGGCGTTGTCATCGAAGGCAGCACGGCGCTCAACACCGTTGCCCTTACGGGCGAAAGCCAGCCACGCGACGTTGCCGAAGGCGACGAGGTCGTTTCAGGTTGCGTCAACCTTTCGGGCGTTGTCCGCGTGCGCACCACCAAGGCTTTTGGCGAAAGCACCGTTTCGAAAATCATTGGCTTGGTGGAGAATGCCGCCGAAAACAAGTCGAAAAACGAAACGTTCATAACGCGTTTCGCCCGTATTTATACTCCCGTCGTGGTCTTTGCAGCATTGGCATTGGCCCTGCTGCCCCCGCTGTTTTCGGGCGACTTTGCCGGTAGCTTTGCCACTTGGCTCTATCGTGCCTTGATGTTCCTCGTGGTTTCGTGCCCGTGTGCCTTGGTCATCAGTGTGCCGCTCACTTTTTTTGGCGGCATCGGAGGCGCATCGCGTAAAGGCATCCTCGTGAAAGGCTCCAACTACATGGATGTGCTGTCGAAGGTCGACACGGTGGTGTTCGACAAGACGGGCACGCTCACCCAAGGGCAATTTGCCGTTACCGCCGTGCATCCCGAGAAGTGCGACGAGCGACACCTGCTGCATCTGGCCGCCCACGTCGAGCACTATTCCACCCATCCCGTTGGAGCCGCCCTTCGCGACGCCTTTCCCGACGAGGCCACCGACGGCTGCAAGCTGAGCGACGTGGAAGAGATTGCTGGACACGGCATTCGCGCCAAGGTGGAAGGCATGACGGTTTGCGTCGGCAATGCCAAAATGATGGATTCCATCGGGGTGCAATGGCATGATTGCAGCCATGTGGGCACCATCGTCCATGTCGCCATCGACGGGGAATATGCCGGCCACATCGTCATCAAGGACAAAGTGAGGGACGACAGCGCCGAGGCCATGCGCGACCTGAAGTCAATCGGGGTGAGCCGCACCGTGATGCTGACTGGCGACCGCGAAGAGGTGGGGAAGGAGGTGGCCCAACAGTTGGGCATCGACGAATACCATGCCGGGCTGCTGCCTGCCGACAAAGTGGCTTATGTCGACCAACTGCTCCATTCAAGACGTTCACCCGATGCCCAACTCGCCTTCGTTGGCGACGGCATCAACGATGCCCCCGTGCTGTCGCGGGCCGATGTGGGCATAGCGATGGGCGGATTGGGCAGCGATGCCGCCATCGAGGCTGCCGACGTGGTGCTGATGGACGACAAGCCCTCCAAGATTGCCCTTGCCATCCGCATTGCGAGGCGCACCCTCCGCATCGCCAAGCAGAATGTTTGGTTGGCCATCGGAGTGAAGGTGCTCGTGTTGGCACTTGCCGCGTTTGGAGTCGCCACCATGTGGATGGCCGTCTTCGCCGACGTTGGGGTCACGGTGTTGGCGGTGCTCAATGCCATGCGGGCGCTGAAAGGTTGATTTCGGGAAATTTTCCTATCTTTGCAACCCTAAAACCCTATGAACATGAAGGCTGAAAAGAAAAACGTATTCTCGAAAGACACCAAATTCGCCGAGCTGATGACCGAAGACCGCCGGCTGTTGCAACTTTTGCCCCGTTTCGGAATAGGGCTGGGCTTTGGCGACCGCAGCGTGGAGCACGTGTGCCAGATGAACCACGTCGGCGCCGACCTTTTCCTCATGGTTTGCGGCATCTATTGCGACAGTACCTTCAAGCCTGACGAAAACGCGCTCCAACGCGTCGACATGAACGAACTGCTGTCGTACCTGAAGGCCTCTCACCGCTATTATCTTGAAGAGCGTTTCCCGCACATCGAGGAGCATCTGCAACACATCATCGATGCCTGCGGACAGAAATTCGGCCCGATGCTCAGCCAATTCTATGGCGAATACAAGCAGGAAGTGATGCGCCACATCCAGTATTACGAGGAAGAAGTGGTGTTTCCCTACATCGAGGCCCTCATCAACGGACAAGGCGCCGATTCGTACAAGATCGACGAATTCATGCACAACCATACCAACATACAGGACCCCCTCGACGACATGATGAACATCCTCCTCAAGTATCTGCCTGGCGACATCCTGCCCAAGGAACGCATCGAGATTTCGCTCGACATCATCGAGCTGAGCGACGACCTTTTCAGCCATGCCTTGATTGAGGAACGCATACTTATTCCCTCCGTCGAAACCCTCGAAAAACATAGGCCATGAGAAACAAAGTCATCATTTGTGAGTCCTCCGAGATAGTCGCGATAGGCCTGGCTGAAATCATCAACAGCATGGCCCAATACGACGTGGTTTCGCGGCTCGATGCCCCCGTAATCATCTCCGAGAGAATCCTTTCAACGGAAGCCAATATATTGGTAATCAATCCGCTGATGCTTGGCTACCAAAACAAGGAGTTCCTTTCCAACCTCATTAAGGAATATCCGCATCTCACCTTGGTTGCATTGGCCACTACATGCCTCGACCACGCCCTGCTGATGCCTTACGACGGCATCATCGACATCACCGACTCGAAGCAGAAAATCATCAACAAGTTGAACGAGTTTCCAAAAGACAACAATTCGAGAGGCGGCGACGACGTGGAACTGTCGAAACGCGAGCTCGATGTGCTGGTGGCCGTCGCCAAAGGATTGATGAACAAGGAGATAGCGGAACGGATGAACATTTCGATCCATACTGTCATCTCGCATCGGAAGAACATCACGCGAAAGACTGGCATCAAGTCGGTTTCGGGCCTCACCGTCTACGCCTTGCTGAACAACCTGATCGACGAAAGCGACCTGATACCCTCCAACACCTCGGCAAACCAATGACCATCAGCATGATAGCCATTGCTGATGGAAACAAAAAATGCGGGGCAAAACCTGAACTGAACCCCGAAAGTTGGACAAAAAACTTTCGGGGTTTATTATGCGAAAAA
>CAMKAR010000208.1 GCA_946410535.1 uncultured Bacteroidales bacterium | reverse complement strand
GACCGAGCTGGTCTGAACCACAAGGCATCCGCATTTGTAGGGCGAACCGAACCCCTCCATTGACCGTTGCCCGGAGCCGGCAGCACCCCGTTCACGACGAACATTCACGGCACAGGCTCAGCACGTTGTCACCCGAATGTACGGCTTAGGCCGCACGGCGCACTACCGACCGGTTGACTACGGATGTCGGATGCCTTCTTTTGCATTTGGAACTCAACCCAAATCCTTCAAAAACGCAATCAATTTCTGTGTGGCGCGACCACGGTGGCTGATGGCGTTTTTCACCTCGTGGCCCAATTCGGCGAAGGTCTGTTCGTAGCCATCGGGTTGGAAGATGGGGTCGTAGCCGAAACCCTCAGTACCACGTTGCTCTTCGGTGATTTGTCCGTCGCAACGACCTTCGAAGAGATACGACTTCCCGTTGAGGTTCAAAGCGATGCAGGTGCGGAAGGCCGCCTTGCGGTTGGTTTGGCCACGCATGGCGTTGAGCATCTTGTCCACATTGTCCTGATAGCTGCAATGCTCGCCAGCATAGCGTGCCGAATACACGCCCGGCGCGCCGCCCAAAGCCTCCACTTCGAGGCCCGTATCGTCGGCAAAGCAGTCCACGTGAAACTTGTTGGTGACGAAATCTGCCTTGATCTTGGCGTTGCCTTCGATGGTGTCGGCGTCTTCGACAATTTCCTCGTGACAGCCTATTTCTTCAAGGCTCTTGACCTCATATAGGTCGTCCATGATTTCGCGCATCTCGCGCAGTTTGTTCTTATTGTTCGTTGCGAATACAATCTGTTTCATAAACTCCAGTCAATAGGTTCTATTCCGTGTTGTATCAAATAATTGTTCGTTTGCGAGAAGTGATGGCAGCCGAAAAAGCCTCGGCTAGCTGAGAGCGGCGACGGATGCACTGATTTCAGTATCAAGTGTTTCGACGAGTCAATCAAGGCTTGCTTGGCGATGGCATAGTTGCCCCAAAGGATGAAGACGAGGTGCTCCCGTTGCTCCGACAAGGCGCGGATGGCCGCATCTGTGAACTGTTCCCAGCCGTGGCGCGAGTGCGAGGCAGCCTGACCTGCCCTAACGGTCAGCGAGGCGTTGAGCAGCAGCACCCCTTCCCTCGCCCACTTTTCGAGATTGCCCGAACGCGCCATGGGCACGCCGAGGTCGTCGTGCAGCTCCTTGAAGATGTTCTGCAAGCTGGGCGGGAAGGGCACGCCATCGGGCACCGAGAAGGAGAGCCCATGCGCCTGACCTGGGCCATGATATGGGTCTTGACCCAAGATGACGACCTTCACCTTGTCGAAAGGCGTGAGATTGAAGGCGTTGAAAATCAGCGGTCCAGGTGGATAGACGGCATATTGGCGTTTCTCGCTCACGAGGAACGACTTGAGGTTGGCGAAATACGGTGCCTCAAACTGCGGTCGCAGCACTTGGTACCAGCTTTCGTCGATGTTTGGCTTTTTTATTTCCATGGATTCGTTTGTTTTACGCAGGGACTCACGTCACCTGCTTACTGATGTGTCTCCCCTACGGGGCTATAAAGATGGATAAAATTTCTGCAAAGATGGCAATTTTTCCGAAAAAAATGCGTTTCTTTGCAAATCAAATTTGATCAAGATGAAGAGAAGAATTGCCATCGCACTGCTAATCGCCTTTGTTTCAGGCATTATCATGACCTCCTGCGGATCCAACAAGACCTGCCCTGCCTACGGCGAATCGTCAAAGTACGTCAAGGAAACGCGCTATTAATCCATGGTGTTGGGAGGCACGGCCATGACTGCCCTCAAGCAACCCATTCTACGCATCCTCATGCTCACGTTTTTCGGAGCATGTACTTTTTTATTGCCCGCACAAAACATTGACATCCAAACAGATGACAGTAAACCCATCGAAGAAAAGCTGATTTACACCCGCCAAAACACCTACAACGTGGCCATACATACACGAGGCTTTGGGGCTGGATTCAAGATAGGACGCATTCGCACCATCAATCGCACGACAAATTGGGAATTCGAGGCCGTTTCGCTGCGTTCGCTCAAAGAAATCAGGACCATAAACCTCTCCACCTACAACTCACGGGCGTTCGTCTACGGCAAGCTGAACTATGCCTTTGTGCTGCGTTTTGGCTATGGCGAGGACCGTCGGATTTACGGCAAGCCCTATTGGGGCGGCATCGAGACACGGTGGACCTATGAATTTGGGGCTTCACTGGCACTACTCAAGCCTTACTATTATTTTGTGGCCACCTACGAACCCTCTGGAACGGGCAGCTACATACAGACCATCAAGGAGCAAACTTTCGAGCATGGCATCGACATCTTAGGCAGGTCGGCATTCACAAAAGGCATCGCCGAGACCAAGCTCTCGCCTGGCGTGCACGCCCGAGTGGGACTCAGTTTCGACGTCGCAAAAACGCGAACACGGGCTCAAGCCATCAACGTCGACGTCATCGCAGAGTGCTTCCCGTTGGGCGTCTCCATCGTCGACTCCGAACGCAACAAACGCTTCTTCCTCACCTTCATGCTGTCGTACAACTGGGGATCGAGGTTCAACAATTAATTATTGATATTGAGTTTGTTACACATTCAAACGCAAAACAAGCAAAAAAAATCCAAAAAAAATCGCCGATTTTTCTTGCGGCATTCAAAAAAAGCGTATTTTTGCAGCCGTAATCGATGCCCAATGGTGTAATTGGCAACACGACTGACTCTGGATCAGTAAAGTCCAGGTTCGAACCCTGGTTGGGCAACCAAAAAAGCCGAGCGTTTTTCGTTCGGCTTTTTTCGTTTTACATTGGTTTCCAATCATTTTCCCAAATGCATCCTAATCCTTGAGGCCAAAATGTCGACCACCACAGGGCTTGAGCCTCGCGGCAGGATGATGTCGGCAGTGCGTTTGGTGGGTTCGATGAACTGCTGGTGCATGGGCTTGACGAAGGTCTGATAGTGGCGCAACACGTCCTCCCACGTGCGGCCACGCTCGGCAATGTCGCGACGGATGATGCGCATCAGACGCTCGTCGCCATCGGTATCCACAAACACTTTGATATCCATGCGGTTGCGCAGCTCCTCTTGGGTCAACACCATGATGCCCTCCACGATGATGACCTCTGTGGGATGCACATAAATCACCTCTTTCGAGCGTGCACAGGTCACATAAGTGTAGATGGGCATGGGGATGGTCTCGCCACGTTTCAGCCGGTCGAGATGGTCGATGAGCAGGTCCCACTCGATGGCATCGGGATGGTCGAAGTTGATTTGCTTCTTCTCCTCAGGCGACTTGTCGCCATTGTCGTAATAGTAAGCATCCTGCGAAATGACTGATACTGAGTTCTCTGGCAACTGCCTGACCAATTCTTTCACGACGGTGGTCTTTCCCGAACCCGAGCCGCCTGCGATTCCTATGACTAACATTTTTTTAGTTTAGAGTTTAGAGTTTAGGGTTGATGGTTTTTACGGATAACCGTCAACTGATTTCGGGGCAAAGATAGTGTTTTTGTCGATTTGTTGGGTGTTTAACTGTTCAATTGTTGCGAGTTTTTGCCTATTTTTGCACGAAAATTCAAAAAAGCAAAGCAATGAACGCTATCAAAAAGACCTTAGGCGGTTTGATGCTCGCCACCGTGCTGTGTTTTTCCGCCTGCCAACAAGAAGTGAAATGGCCCGCCATGCCCGTCGAGGAAGCCCAGGCCTATTTCAGCGACGCCGCCAAAACCAAGACCGTAGACACGGCTTTCTACGGAATCAAGGATGCCAAAGGCGACAAAATCGGCACAGTGCTCTACTCGTCGCCCTATTCCGACGACATCAAGGGCTTCAATGGCCCCACGCCCCTGATGATTGCCTTGGATGCCGAAGGACGCATCCAGCAAGTCGTTTTGTTGGAAAACGAAGAGACTCCCCGTTTCGCGCAGCGCGTTGTCGACGGCGGCTTCTACCAAGCCTGGAACGGCCTCACGCCTTCAGAAGCCATCGGCAAGGAAGTGGATGCCGTGAGCGGCGCCACCTACACCTCGACGGGGGTGAAGCAGAGCCTCGTCGCCCGCCTGAAGGCCTACGAGAGACAACTGGGAAAATAAAAGAAATCTTGGTACGGTTTTTGTAATCATCAAAGGCATTAACAACCTACAATTGACTGCCTTATGAAAAAGCTCCTGTTATCCATTTGCCTCCTGATGGCTGTTATGTTGACGGCTGAGGCTCAGATTCGTCTGCCTCGTCAGCACCATCGTGAACCACCTAAACATATGGCTCAATCCCGTCCAAGATATGCTCCCGAATGCGTCTACAGCCCCGTCGGAGAGTTTCGGTTTCACGCGATTGGCGACCTCGGCTTTTGGGACTTTGGAGCCATCTTCAGGCACGAAATCCCTTACCACTTCAGCGTGGGCGGCATGGCCGAATACCAACTCGGGCACTGCACCAGCATAGGGCTTGGCGCGGAATACTACTCAAGCT
>CAMKAR010000207.1 GCA_946410535.1 uncultured Bacteroidales bacterium | reverse complement strand
CATCGTCATGGGTATGGACAGCGACCACAACTACCAGACCATCCACGCCAAGGTGCCGTTGGCCGAGATGGACCGCTATTCAACCTCGCTCAGCTCGCTCACTTCGGGCCGTGGCACCTTCACGATGAAGTATGCTGAATACCAGCAAGTGCCCACCGACGTGCAGAACCGCCTCCTCAAGGAGTACGAAGAGAGCCAGAAGGAAGAAGAATAAAAAGAACAGAGTATTTTTTCATAAGTATTGCATTTTTTCCCCGCCGCAAGTTTTTTGTGGCGGGGTTTTTTACTTTTGCGGGCATGAAACGGTGAATTCTCCAAGATTGGTGTCAACTTCAATTCATCGACGCGAAAAATCGATGGTTGGAAAATCAAAGATTCCGCTCACGCCACTGCTGGCTGAACGACTTGGAGGCAAACTCGGGTAGAGCCTTGTCGCCCCATAACGGCGCAAAGAAACGCTTCAGCTGCAATTTCTTGATAAAGAGCGGACTGTCCATCTTCTTGCGCGACTTGCAGTTCCAAATCATCGTCTTCAACAAGGCATCGTAACGCGAATTGCCCGTTTTCTCCGTGATGGCCAAATGACGGTTCTCGATAACCAGGTCATCCAACGGGATCTTGACAGGGCAAATCTCGACGCATTTGCCACACAAGGCACAAGCCGAATTGAGGTAGTTGAAGTCCTCCAAACCCTCCATCAACGGGGTCATCACCGTGCCTACAGGCCCGATATGATGCGTGCCATAGGTATAGCCGCCAACATTCTTGTAGACCGGACACACGCTGACACAAGCACCACAATGGAGGCACGACATCACCTTGCGCTGCTTCTCGTGCGAAAGCAACTCCGAACGGTTGTTGTCCAAAAGGATCACATACATCTGTTCGGGACCGTTGCCTTTCATGGCCGGACCAAAGGTGATGCTGTTGAAGGCCGCCATGCTTTGCCCTGTGGCATGAAGCGACGTCAAAGGAAGCAAAACACTCAGGTCGTCGATGTTGGGAATCACCTTGGCGATGCCTGCCACAACGATATGCACCCGCGCCATCGAAGTGGATTTCAAGATGTTGCCTTCGTTTTCGGTGAGCACGACACCACCACTGTCAGACAGCAAAAAATTGGCCCCAGTGATGCAAACCTGAATGTCTTTGGTCTCGATTCCCACCTGATGGCGCACAAAGTTGACCATTTGCTTTGCCGAACTGTCGGGCTTCAGCTTGAACGATTCGGTCAAGATGGCATTGTTTTCCTCCTTCGAGAGATGGATGGACGGCGCCACCGGATGATAAGCCCGACGTTGTCCTTTTTGCAGCACGAAACGCGCCACTTGTGTCTCCACCACACGGATGTTCTTCTTCCCCAAAAAGCCGTTCAGCTCAATCTCGTCGAGCACGGTGGAGTTGGAACGCGAAATGGCGTTGGCCTTCTCCTTGCGGATGAGGTCGTAAATCATCGTCAAAGCATCGTCGGCATTGCGCGCCCAGAGCACCTTGCCACCGTTTTCATTAAAATGCGTCTCAAAGTCGACCAAAAGCTTCTCCAAACCCAACAGCGACTTGTTGCGAAGGGTGTAGGCACGCTGCTTCTCCAATTCAAGGTTGCGGTAGTTCACCTTGCCTTTGGCAAAATTCTGCTCACAACAGCCTGTGCTGTAGTTGATTTTCTGCCAATGTTCCTCATCGAACGCCAAGGCGCAGCCTTCCTTGAATGTGGTCTTCGGGTCACTCATCATCATGGTTTTTCGGTGGGTTCTATCTTTTCGACGCGCCGCGTGTGGCGACCGCCTTCAAAATCGGTGTGCAAAAAAGCCTGCACCATCTCCCAAGCCAACTCGTTGGGAATGAAGCGTCCAGGCAATGACAAAATGTTGGCGTCGTTGTGCTGGCGGGCCAGCTTGGCCAATTCCACGTTCCAGCACAAGGCGGCGCGCACGCCATGGTGATGGTTGGCCGTCATCTGGGCACCGTTGCCGCTGCCGCAAAGGATGATGCCAAGCGGATATTCGCCATGCTCGATGGCCGACGCCAATGGGTGGATCATGTCGGGATAGTCGACGCTTTCGGCGCTGTGGGTACCATAATCCTTGACCTTGTAGCCGGCTTCCTCCAGTTTTCCAATCAAAAACTGTTTCATCTCGAAGCCGCCATGGTCGCTCGCTATAGGTATGATGTTTTCCATTTTTCAAGTTGTTGATAATTCAATTCGCAAAATTACATATTTTCATTGTTCGCCACAGCCATATTTCACTATTTCTGAAACACTTACCCGTCAACGAAAAATCAACAATTCTGAAATAATCATTTGATTGTCAAATTGTTATTGAGTTATCAACAGTCGTTTTGTTGATAACTTTTTCATTGAGGTGGATAAAAACGGTGTGTTGAATATTCAACATTATTTCAACCCAAAAACACGGCAGAATAAACACAAATTCAAAAAACCGGACCCTTTTTTACCCGATTTTTCATTTTTCAGCGAATAGCCGACAAGCCGTTGATGACACTGAAAAAGAAACTTTTGGTCATTTTTTGAAAGACATTCTCAAACTGGAAACCATTAATGCAAGAAATTTATCAAAAAGTTTTCAACCAATTCACAGCCATATTAGCATCTTTATCATTCATTCATTAATTTAAATCTTTAAAAATAAAAAAATGAAATATTGTTATTTGACGTGTTGATAACTCGCGGCGGTTTTTTCGTGAGAATGGGCGACGATGTTTCGCAATTGAGATAAAATGCCTAATTTTGACCCGAATTTAGCAACGAAATGAAGCACAAGAGAAATGTTATAGTATTGATTTTGATGGGTTTGCTGTTTGGAAACGAGTTGTTTTCGCAGACAGGCTACCAATCCTTCACCTATCCTAACGGCCAGGTTTCGAGCGAGGGAATGCTGCGCGATGGCAAGCCCGACGGGCTTTGGAAGACCTACTACGAGAGCGGCCAGCTGAAGTCGATAGGCAAGCGCACCGACTTCCTTTTGGACAGCACTTGGGTGTTTTTCCGCGAGACGGGCGACACAAGCCTCATCGTCAACTACCGTAAAGACCTGAAAAACGGGCCTCGTTTCACTATCAGTGAAACCGAGGTGCTGATGGAGCCTTTCGTCAACGACGTGAAGCAAGGCGAAGGCCGACGCATGGACCGCAAAGGCCATGTCTTGCAGACGATCAACTTCGTCAACGGTTTCGAGGAAGGCGTTTCGCCCGTGTTCGACACCACGGGACTGCTGCGCGAGATTGTCACCTACCGCAAAGGCTTCGTGATGACCCGCGAGGCCTTGAACCGCTATGACCGCGAAGGCAAGAAACACGGTTATTGGAAGACGTTCTATGACGACTGGAGCCTGCGCACCGAGTGTTATTATCGCCATGGCCTGCGCGACGGCTTCTACAAGGAATACGACGAGAATGGCAACTTGAAGAAAATCACAAAGTTCGTCAACGATGTGGAGCAGGTGCTCACTGCCGACCAGAAGCCGCTCATTGTGAAGCGTGAGTATTATCCCGATGGTCGTGTGAAGCGTGAGGCCTCGTTCCGCGACGGCAAGCGCGAAGGCGTTTGGCGCGAGTTTGACGAAGACGGCAATGTGATTAATTCGCAGACCTACCAAAAAGGCGCTTTGGTCGGACAAGGCATCGTGGGCACCGATGGCAAGCGTCGCGGCGAATACAAGGAGTTTTATCCCGACAGCACCTTGCGTGCCGAAGGCTTGTTTATTGACGGTTTGCGCTCGGGCGAGTGGAAGTTCTTCTACCACAACGGCAAGGTGCAAGAGGTGGGCAGCTACAAGGAAGGCCAGCCCGACGGCCCTTGGACGTGGTACTACGACAACGGACAGAAACAGATTGAAGAACAGTTCTTTAAAGGTCAGCCTAACGGACCTTACAAAGAGTATGACTCGAAAGGCAATGTCATCGTCAGCGGAACGTATTTCGACGGGATGAAGAACGGCAAGTGGACCGAACAGATCGGCGACATGCGCAGCGAGGGAGAATACCGCAACGACAAGCAAGTGGGCGAGTGGACGTCGTACTACGACAACGACAATATGGCTTTCCGTGGTAAATTTAATGCGGGCTATCCCGATGGCGAGCATTTCTATTACTACGAAAACGGCAAGTTGCGCGAGATCCAGGTTTATGCCGCAGGCGTGAAAAATGGCGACTGGAAGAAATATTTGGACACGGGCGAGCTGTATTTCACCGTGACCTACAAGCAAGGCGCGGAGGTGAAATACGACGGCGAGGCCTTGGATGATGACGAAATCATCAAGGAGTAAATAATGAACAAGTGCTTGAATGTCATTGGAATATTGTTGGTGCTGCTGCTTTTCCCTTATTGTGGAAGACAGGAGGCACGACAAATGGAAGGGCAAAGCAGTAGTGCCCATGCGGCATTGGCTGGGATTGACTCGCTGATGTGGCGGCAGCCGGATAGTGCTTTTGCGATGCTTCAGGAGTTTGCTTCAAGTGCGGCAGCAGATAGT
>CAMKAR010000206.1 GCA_946410535.1 uncultured Bacteroidales bacterium | reverse complement strand
ACAAAAGGAGCTGGTGCATACGGGCGAATACAGCATCTTCTCCGTTGAGGTGCGTCCCACCTTCGACTTCCAGCAAGAACTCCTTTGGAACGGCGATGCACTTGAAGTGCTTGAACCGCTTTGGCTGCGAAAGGAAATGGCCGGCATGGTGAAACGGATGTGGAACAATTACAACAAGAAATGAACAACTTCGCCGCCATCGACTTCGAGACCGCCAACAACGAGCGCACCAGCGTGTGCAGCGTAGGTGTGGTGATTGTGAAAGAAGGCGAGTTCGTGAACTCGTTTTATTCCCTTATCCAGCCTGAGCCGAACTATTACCTTTATTGGAACACGTTGGTGCACGGCATCACCAAGGCCGACACCGAGGACGCACCTGTTTTTCCTTACGTCTGGCATCAAATCGAGCCGTTGATTGAAGGTCTGCCTTTGGTGGCCCACAACAGCCCTTTCGACGAGGGTTGCCTGAAGGCCGTGATGCGCTGCTATCAGATGGATTACCCCGACTACCAGTTTTATTGCACCTGTCGCGCTTCGCGCAAACACTTCGGAAAGATGCTACCCAACCATCAATTGCACACCGTGGCCGAGGCCTGCGGCTACCATGAGTTCAACCACCACAACGCCCTTGCCGATGCCGAGGCTTGCGCATGGATTGCGCGGGAGATTTTGTAATCGAAGGTAACGAAGTTTTTAGTATTTTTGTGGCCTTATTCATCAAATGCCACATCTATATGAAAACCACAATACGACACCTACTTAAGGCATTCATCCCAGCATTATTTGCCTCAATCATCTTCATTATGACCTTCTGCAACTCCAAGACACCCGTAGACCTCATTGTCCGCAATGCCAATGTCTACACCGTTGACGACGACTTCTCCAAAGCCCAAGCCTTTGCCGTGAAAGACGGCAAATTTGTCGCAGTCGGCGACGATGAAAGCATCATGCGCCAATATGCCGCCAAGGAAACCATTGATGCACAAGGCGATGCAGTGTATCCGGGCTTCATGGACGGTCACTGCCACTTCAACGGTTACGGCGAGAACCTCATCCGCTGGGCCGATTTGAAGGGTTGCCAATCCTATGACGAGGTCATCGAGCGCCTCAAGGTGCACGATAGCCTCTACCCTGCCGAATGGCTTCTGGGTCGCGGCTGGGACCAAAACCTCTGGGAGGTGGCCGAGTTCCCCGATAACGAAAAGCTTGCAGAAACCTTCCCCAACAAGAAAGTCCTGCTAACTCGAGTAGACGGTCATGCGGTGCTAGTCTCCAAGGAGGTTCTTGCATTAGCCAACATTGATACGAATACAAAGATAGACGGCGGTATGACCATCGTCAAAGAAGGTCGCTGCACAGGCATGCTATTGGACAACCTCGCCGATGCTGCCAAGGCCTTGGTGCCCAAGATGGAGACCGCGCAGAGCATCCAAGCCCTGCTCAAGGCACAAGAGAACTGCATGGCGGTCGGCCTGACCAGCGTCACCGATGCGGGACAGGACATCGCCACTATCGAGCTTATCGACAGCCTGCAACAGGCGGGACAACTCAAGATGCACGTCAACGCCATGGTCAACCCCGACGACGAGACAATGGACCACTTCATGCGTCAAGGTGTCATCGACAAGGAAAGGCTCACTGTCCGCAGCGTGAAGATCTATGCCGACGGTGCCTTGGGGTCACGCGGCGCGAAACTGCTTGAACCATACGCTGACGACCCGACCAACGACGGCTTGATACTGGAAAGCGATGAGTTCTACCGTCACGTCTGCCAAAAGGCCTACGATGCCGGCTATCAAGTGTGCTGCCATGCCATCGGCGACGGCGGCGTACATCATATTTTAGACATCTTTTCGGAATACCTGAAAGGTCAAAACGATCTCCGTTGGCGCATCGAGCACTCGCAAACCGTGGCCGATGCGGACTTCCAACGCTTTGGAGAATTCTCTGTCATCCCCTCCATCCAGACCACCCACTGCACCTCCGACATGGACTGGGCCGGTGAACGCCTTGGCGAGCGCATCAAGAATGCTTACGCCTATCAGCGCCTACTTCGGCAAAACGGCTGGGTGATCAACGGCACCGACTTCCCCATCGAGGACATCAGCCCGATTTACACTTTCTATGCAGCTGTGGCCCGCAAACATTTGGACGGCACACCCGCCAAAGGCTTCCAAATGGAGAACGCCCTCAGTCGTGAGCAAGCCTTGCGTTCCATCACCATTTGGGTGGCCAAAGGATGTTTCCTTGAAACCCGAAAAGGCAGCATCGAAGTGGGCAAAGACGCCGATTTCGTCATCCTCGACAGAGACCTTATGACCGTCTCGGAAGACAAGATTGCCGATGCCAAAGTGAAGCTCTGCCACATCCATTGAAGATGAAACGAAGCCGATTTTATCCAATATTTTATCTGCACTGAATAAAAAAGGCGGTTTTTTATCCAATACAAGTGATTAATTGAATAAAAAAGGCTATTTTTGCAGCATAAATCATTTGCTGACATGAAAGACATCATCCTCAACCAACGCAAAGAACGCGACGAACTGCTCAGCCGCCCATATTTGGAACGACACACCAAATACGACAAAGACCAACTGCTATCCAACCCGCTCATCAAATTCATCAGCGGCCCGAGACGCGTGGGCAAATCGACTTTTGCGCTGTTGATGCTCAGAGGGAAAAACTTCGCCTATTTGAACTTCGACGACCAGTCACTTCTCAACCAATGGAATGAAGAACTTGTCATGCGAATGCTCGACGATGTGTACCCTGGCCACGACTTCCTAATGCTCGACGAAGTGCAGAACCTTCCCGAATGGGACTTGTGGGTTTCGAAGCTATATCGTCGGGGCAAGAACCTCATCATCACGGGCAGCAATGCCAACATGCTCAGCAGTGAGATGGCCACAGTGCTTACAGGGCGCTATCTACCCATCGAGATGCTGCCGTTCAGTCTTGAAGAGATGTTGGCGTGGCATCACATCGACTTGCACAACATCAAGAAAGAAGAAGAGACCGAAACCACTGCCTTGGTTGACGACTACCTGCGCAATGGCGGCTATCCCGAAACCATTTCCGCCCGGAACATCACGCAGAACTACCTCTCCACCTTGTTTGACTCCATGTTGCTGAAAGACATCACGAAACGCCACAATGTAAGGAAGACCACAGAACTATATAACTTAGCCTCATTCCTTTTGGCCAATTTCTGCAACCCAGTCTCGGCCAGTGGCCTAACCACGGAATTGAACCTGTCAAGCGTGTCAACCACCCAGAAATTCTGCCAATACCTGAACGAGCCGTTCCTGTTTTTCTTCCTTCCGCGATTCAACAACAAGTTGAAACTGATGCAGAAAGCTGACCAAAAAGTATATGTGGTCGACAATGGCTTTGTCAATTCCTCAGCCTTCAACCTTAGTGAAAACCTTGGCAGACTGCTTGAAAATCAAGTGTTTGTTGAATTGCTTCGCCGTGGCTACAAGTCAGGACAGACTATGTTCTATTATCGTTCGGCCAACGACAAGGAAACGGATTTTGTGCTGCGTGACGGCCCAAAAGTGAAGCAACTCATCCAAGTGTGCTACAGCCTTGATTCGGAGAAGACTCGCAAGCGAGAAGCGAACTCATTGGTGGAATGTGCCAAAGAACTGCGATGCGAGAACCTTGTCATCGTCACCAAAAACGAAGAAGGCACCATTGAGAAGGACGGCCACGCCATACAAGTCGTTCCGATTGTGGGGTTTTGAAAAAAAGGCCTCGCCTATTCGACGAAGCCTTATCAAGAATGCGTTCTTGCCCGACTCGGGAAAAATTAAAACTATTCGGCAGAATGGACGAGGCGTACCGAGCACCCGGTACCACGACTTTCGTTGCTTGCAGAGTTGCGGCCTATGGTTATTCTGTATGCGCTGTTGTAATCGCAGTACGAACTCGACCAGTAGTAGCCGTAATAGCCTGAACTGTAAACCGAAGTCCCGTAGCGATAGCCAGCCACTGGCAGGAAAACAGCTCCGTTGGCCTCAAACTTGTTTGTCCAGTCGGTAGTGGTAATAATGTTGCTCTCAAAGTTCCCATAACTATTGTTGGCATCGTTCAACTCGAATGTGGATGCATCCCAGTTGTTGGGCAGCAAAATGGCACCGCCCACGTTGTTCACAGTTGCCAAGGCAAAACTGATACCCGAAAGTGTGGGACGATAGTAGAACACATAATACCATTCATCACTGGTTAGTGTTCTCCATTGGCCTTCCGTATTGCCGCCGTTGCTTATTGCGTTGTATCCCCAATCGGCCTGGCCAGTTTGGTCATACAAGTTGTAGGTATATTCCCCATAGACGAAATAATCTTCCCTATTTGTGCTGGTGCACCAAGGCTGGTAGCAAACCGATCCGTGATTGAAGCCGCTTGTGCCCCATCCGAAAAGGTCTCGGTCAACATTTTGGTCGTCACTGTTCTGTCCTGTGGAAGTAACAAGGTAATCCCATTGGTTGTCTGCAAATTTCCAGTA
>CAMKAR010000205.1 GCA_946410535.1 uncultured Bacteroidales bacterium | reverse complement strand
AAGATCTTCAGGTCGTTGGCGGTGTGAGCGGCCACCACAAGGCCGTTCTCCTTGTAGCGGGCGATGGCGCCGAAGCCGGTTCTCTCGTTCTCGATGCGGCCTCCGAGCGGAATCCATTCATCGGTGTTCGAGTCGTAGGTGCCGATGCCTGTGCCACGGTCGGAGTAGTTGGCATCGGATGAGATGGTGTAGGCGAAGTTGACCTTGCCGTCGGGCCAGGTCACAACCCTGTTGAGATAGCCTGAGTTCGACTGCCAGTCGTAGGTCGTGTAGTCGAGCTCGCCTTGGCCGAAGTCGTCCCAGCGCACCATGTTAGGCTCGCTTTGCACGTTGTCGAGGTTGGGTGTCTCGGTGCCTCTGAAGTGCTGCACTGTGGCGGCTTTCTTCATGTCGTTGCTTAACGTCGATTTTCTCACTTGCGAAAAGCCGGCGGTGGCCATCAGCAAGGCTAAGGATAAAGTAAATACCTTTTTCATTTTGTGTGGTTTTAATTATTAATTGAGTGGATAGTTTGTTGTCGTTATGGTCTTTTTGTGGACGATTAGTCGGGGCAAAGATAGTGTTTTTTTCGGATTTGCAAGGATTTTTTTCTTTTTTTTCGTTTTGCGCCACCACGCTTTGCGTCACTGCGAGGCACGAAGCAGTCCAGGGGTGTTGTTTTTCTGGATTGCTTCGGTCGTGCCTCCCTCGCAATGACGCGAAGCGACGCATGGACTACCAAAAAAAAGGAGACCCAAGCGGGTCTCCTTTTTTTTCGTATACTGTAAGGGAAAACTTACTTCACGATGAACTTCATGGTGTTCTCAAAGCCGTTGGCCTTGACGGTCACGAAGTAGATGCCGCTGCTGAGTTCGCTGGTGCTGATGCTGCGGGTGTTCATGCCGGTGGTGATGTTCACGTTTTGGTTCATCACGTTTTGGCCCATGATGTTGTAGACGCTGATGCTCATCTCGGAAGCCTGCGAGGCGTTCACTTCGATGTTGAGCACGTCAGTGGCAGGGTTGGGATACACGCGGGTGCTGGTCATCGGGTTGACGGCCTCGTTTTCTTCGACGCCCCAGCCTTCGGGTCTGATCAGGCAGGTATAGATGTAGTTCTCGGTGAGGACACCCATGTTGCTGTTCGGGTGGCTGTCGTTTTTGTCGAGGTAGAGACCTTGGTTTTCGTCGGCTGAGTAGGCGACCCAGAATTGGGCGTTGTAGCCATTGGTGGCGGCCACGCAAGGATAGGCCTCGTCGTAGGCGTGCATGAAGTCTTCGCAGAGGTTGATGCCGTTTTCGTCGGCGAGCCAGTTGCCTTCCAGGTCCTTCAGGGTGACGTAGAGGGTTCTGTAGGAGCAGCCGTTGGCGCCGTTCACTCTGATTTCGGAGAGCGTGCTGAATGCAATGGCCACATTGCCGAGGTTGTCGACAGAGATGGCGGGCATGGTGCTCGTGCCGAGGGAACGGTAGCTCCAACCGTCGTAGTCGATGTAGGTGTTGAAGTCGATATCGATGGTTTCGTTCTGGTTTTCATCGACGATACCGAAGTAGTTGAGGTGTTGGCGACCGTCGACTTCAGCCATGGCGTCGATACGCTCGTTGATGAGGGTGTAGGCAAAGCCTCTTTCGGCATAGTAGGCCGGGAATTGGCTGTCTTGGCTCCAGCGGCCGTAAGGCAGGATTTCGTGGCCGCCTTCTTCGTTGACGTAGTCTGAGTTCCAATACACAATGCCGAAGCTGTAGCCAGGCCATGAGGTGTAGTGCGTGGCATCTTTGACTTTCCAGCGGAGCAGGCCGAAGGCAACGTGCACGGTGCCGTTGTCGTCGATGGCGATGCTGTGCGAGTTGTCGGAGGTGACGATGGAGTCGGTCATGCCTTCCGGATAGTCGTCGAAGTTGATGGCGTGGACGGGTTCGCCGTCAGCACCGGCAATACCGTAGGGGGCCACGACTTGGTGCTCCCAGGTCTCGCCGTTGTCGTGCGAGATCATGTAGGACACATCGGTGGTGTAGGAGGCCATCATCACGGCCACGTTGTTGCCATTGGCGGCCATCACGTAGTCGTCGGCGCTCAGTTGGTTACGGTAGGCACCGTTGAGGTCGTTGTCGAGGCCGGGGAAGTCGACGGGCTCGCTGATGTCCCAGCTGTCGCCTTCGTGCTTGATGCGGACGTAGTAGACATGGTTGTCGAGTGAACCGTCGGGCATGGAGATTTGCTCGGCACCCACGATGTGGATGTACTCGTCGTTTTCACCGCTGCAGACCACTCTGGGCCATGTGAAGTTAAGGTTGGTCACCAGTTCCCATTCGCCTTGGCCTTTGGTGGGGCGATAATAGACGTTGGTGCCGGTGGCGTGAGAGGCGAGGATTTCGCCATCGCCGCAAGCAGCGATGCTCGGCCAACCTGATTTCATGGGTTCTTGGCGCACTTCAGGCTCGTCGCCGAAAGATGAACCGTCAAAATAGTTGTAGCCAGCGCCACGATCCGGGAAGCCGGTGTTGTTGGAGTGGTCCCAAGTCATGACGATGGAGGCGCTACCGTCGGCCCAAGTGGCAATGCGGTTGCCGAGGGCGCTGTTCGACTGCAGGTCGTAGTTGGTGGTCATGGTCAGATACTCGTCGAAGTCTTCGGTACCTCTTGAAGCGTTGTTGACCATGTTTTGAGGCATGTTGAATTGGATGCCTTGGGCGGCAGCACCGTCGATGGTTCTGACTGCGCTGGGTTTTTGGCGGGTCACCGAGGCCTTCTTGGCTTCGGGGCTAACGCCTTTCATTTGTGCAAAGCCGGTCATGGCGACGGCCATTGCGAGTGACATGAATAATACTTTCTTCATGATGTTTGAATTTAGTTAGTTAATTGTATGAATTGATTCTATTTTTGGGCTGCAAATATACGCATTTTGAAACAATCGGTATTAAAATCGTCATTTTTTTGAACATTTTTCGAAAATGAACAAAATCCGTGCCAAGAAAAAAAAGCCGTCGTATGTGAAACCAAGAATTTTTATTTCTATCTTTACCGCCTCGAAAAAGGAAGTTACTTAATTAATAAGGTGTGGTATGACGCAACAGCAGGCCTTGCAGCTATTTGAGGAAAAGAGAGTCCGCACGGTGTGGGACGACGAACAGGAGAAGTGGTATTTTTCCATTGTGGATGTCGTTGCCGTGTTGACTGATAGTTCAGATCCAAAGCAGTATCTGAAGAAGATGCGCAAACGTGATACCGGGTTGCAAAACAACTGGGGTACAATTTGTACCCCAGTTCGAATGATTGCAACAGATGGTAAACTTAGGTTGGTAGATGCAGCAGACACTCAAGGTGTACTGCGTATTATCCAATCCATCCCTTCGCCAAAGGCGGAACCATTCAAGCAATGGATGGCGCTGACTTGGCCACGCTTTGCGTCACTGCGAGGCACGAAGCAGTCCAGAGGTGTTGGCTTCCTGGATTGCCGCGCTTCGCTCGCAATGACGCGAAGCGACGACAAGAAATCCACACTGTGTTCGCAATGACGCGAGGCGACGACACGAAATAAAGAATAATGAACAACTAAAATAAATAATAAATGAAAAAACTATTCCTCCCCCTAATCCTTCTGGCTCTTGCGGCCTGCACAGAGCAGCAGCCCAAGGCTGAGTTTGTCACTGATCCGGCCAACTACGTCGACCCGTTCATAGGCACGGGCGGCCACGGCCACACCTACCCGGGCGCCACCGTGCCCTTCGGCATGGTGCAGTTCAGCCCCGACACCCGCATGAACGACTGGGACGGCTGCTCGGGCTACCACACCAGCGACAACACCATCCTCGGCTTCAGCACCACCCACCTCAGCGGCACGGGCTGCTCCGACTATGGAGATTTCCGCTTCATGCCCATTGTCGGTGATGTGGTCTTCGACAAAGGCCAGGAAGACAGGACTTCGACGGGCTACCGCTCCGTCTTCCAACACGAGAACGAAGACGCCAAAGCAGGCTACTATGCCGTCTTGCTTGACGACTATAATACTAAGGTGGAACTGACCACGGGCGACCGCGTGGGCATGATGCGCTGCACCTTCCCGCAAGGCGCCGACGCCCACCTGCTTTTGGACATGGTGGAAGGCGTGAACGATGAATTCGTGTATGAATCGTTCCTTCAAATCGAGAGCGACAACGCCATCAGCGGTTTCCGAAAGACCCGCGACTGGGCCAAGGAGCAATACCTTTATTTCTACGCCGAGTTCTCGAAGCCGTTCAAGAACTACACCTTTATTAATAAGGGCCAGCCAACCAAGGAAATGCGCGTGGAAAGCGACTTCATCAAGGCGTGGTTCGATTTCGATGCTGCCGAGCCTGTCGTCATGCGCATCGCCCTCTCCGCCGTCGACGTGGAAGGCGCGAAGAACAACCTGAAGGCCGAACTTGCCGACGGCGACTTCGACTTTGATGCCTTGAAGCAGAAAGCCTTCGACAAATGGAACAACGAGATGAAACGCTACGAGGTGGCGGGCAACGTGGAACAAGACAAGACCGTGTTCTACACCGCCCTCTACCACACCATG
>CAMKAR010000204.1 GCA_946410535.1 uncultured Bacteroidales bacterium | reverse complement strand
GCCTGATCCGTAGTCAGGGACTCTATCCAATTGAGCTACTAGTCCAGTCGTTTTTGACACTGCAAAAGTACAGCTTTTTTCATTCATGGCAATGAAAAAATGCAATTTTTTTTCTTTCTCAACACAACTCGTTGAAAAAGAAAATGATAATTTTTGCTTGTCGTTTCTGAAACGCCTTGTTTTTCACTTTTTGCATTGCTGCATTCTGTTTTTTCCTATCTTTGCCTCATCAACTTTCAAACAATTTACGTCATGAGATTACTATTGATCAGCAATTCGACCAACTTTGGCGAGAATTATCTGGCTTGGGCCACGACTCAAATCGAACTGTTCTGCTTGCAGAACCATATTAATAAGGAGAGCCGCATCGTTTTCGTGCCTTTCGCGGGCGTCAACATCGGCGGCATGGTCTATCCCGAGAGCTACGATGCCTACGAGGTCAAGGTGAAGAACGTGTTTCGCACCAAGTTTGGCTTGGAGAACTTCACTTCGGTGCACCATTTCGACGACAAGGTGAAAGCCATCAACGAGGCCGACTGCATCGTGGTGGGCGGGGGCAACACTTTCCATCTGGTGGCTGAGATGCACCGCTATGGTCTGATGGAGGCCATCCGTAACCGCGCCCTCGCTGGCGTGCCTTACATGGGCTGGAGCGCAGGATCCAACGTGGCTTGCCCGACGCTGTGCACCACCAACGACATGCCCATCGTGCAACCGGCGTCGTTCAACTGCCTCAACTTGGTGCCGTTCCAAATCAACCCGCACTATCTTGACCCGCATCCTGAGATCGACAAGATGATCAAGCACGGCGGCGAGACGCGCCAAGACCGAATCAATGAGTATCTTGCCGTGAACCAGGACATGAAAGTGGTCGGACTGCGCGAAGCCACGGCGCTTTGGCTGGTCGACGACAAAATGTATCTGAAAGGCGGCAAGAAGATGGTTGTGATGCGCTACGGCAAAGAGGCTGTAGAGATCGAGCCGAATTCCGATGTCACTTTCCTCTTGGAGGGGCATCAAGCCTGATTTATGCCTATTTGAATGCCTTGATGTCTTCGAAGACCACGAGGCGACGGTCGAGGTGGATGATTTTTCGTCCACCTTTTTCGCCTTTGATGAGGTAGACGTTGGCTTCGTCGCCGAGGATGTCGCGGAAAGCCTTGCGGATGCGCGAGAGGTTGGCGTTCATCGTCGATCCGATGAAGTCGGTAAGGTTGTCGATGGCCTTGCGGAGCAGGTCGTCGTCGCCATAGGTCGAGATGCGGCGGTAGATTTTGTAAAGCTCTGTCTTGTTGTCGTTTAGGTAGTTGAGCGACTGTCCTTCCTCATGGATAAGGAAGAAGATGTAGAGCGCCTTGCAGAGGGCGGGCATCTTTACCTCGGTGTTGTTGCGGTCGGTGAGGAAGATGTCGCCACGCCTGCTGATGAATAGTCGGCTGACTTCGTGCGAGCCGCCGTATTTTAGCAAGATGTCGAGGAGGATTTTGTGGAACCCCGTGTAGTTCAGCTCGTCTTTTGGGGCAGTGTCGTGTTTCAAGGTCAGTTTCTTGACGAATTCGGCCTCCTTGTCGCTAATGATGGGCGGATTGAGGCTGAGGATGTTGGCATTGAGTTGCACTAAGCGTTGCAAAGTCAGCAAGGGGGCTTTGCCAGTCTCGATGATGAGGAAGTCTTGGTAGACGCCAGGTTTCATGTTGCCGATTTTCAGGAAGAAAGATGGTTTTGTGATTTTCAACCTGTTGGCGTTGAGGTAGTTGAGAAACACTTCCTTGGAGAGAAACACGCTGTCTAATTGGTGCAGGTTGGCGTCAATGAGGTCGAGTTGGCTTTCCGAAAGGGTGGGCTCGATATAACTCAAGGTGTTGCGGAAGGTCTTTCTTTTCTTTTTGAGTTCGCCGACGGCTTTGGGCAGATAGAAGAACTCGCGTTGCGATTGTCGCAGCAGGGCGCAGATGGCATCGTAATCGTGGCGGATGGCGGCATTGGTCCTTTTGTTGTATTTGGGTTCAATGTAGAGCACTGCATTTCGCGTGTCGAAACCGAGGTTGGGGATGGAAACGAAATTGGCCTTGAGGCCTTCGGTTTCGGGCAACTTGATGCCGATGGAGAGGATCAGCGCGGTGATGAGCAGCGACTCGGTGGGGTCGAGGGCATCGTCGGAAAGCGAAAGCTGCTGAAAGACCCTGAGGATGGCCGTTTTCTCTTGGTTTCCAAGGGTTTTCAATATAGTAACGGCTTCCGATAGGCTGATGTTTGAGGCCTTTTTACGGCTCGTGAGGGTGATGTTGAACAGGCCGTAGACCAATTGTAGGAAGTCGATTTCGCCTTGGTTGACGATGCCGTCGCATTGGACGAGATCGGAGACCACCTTGGCCAAGGCTGTCTTGTGTTTTTCCTTGAATATCATTGTGTTATGAGTAGAAAATTTGGGTTGTAACCTTGCAACCTCAAGTCAGTTTGATACTAGATTGTATTTTTGCGCCGTTTTTTTCATTGCAAAAATAAGAAAAATTGAATTATGGCAAGAGATTATAAACGCGGTTTGTCGCAAGAAGAGGTGGAAGAGAGCCGCCGCAAACATGGTGACAATGTGTTGACTCCACCTGCGAAGGATCCGCTTTGGAAGCAGTTTTTGGAGAAGTTTAGCGATCCAATCATTCGTATTTTGCTGATAGCCTTGCTGTTGTCAGTAGCTGTTTCGCTCTATCAATTGTTTACGGGCGCTGAAGGCCCCAGCGTGCTCCTTGAGCCGTTGGGCATCTTTGTGGCGGTGATGTTGGCCACAACGGTGGGTTTCTTTTTTGAACTGAGCGCCAACAAGAAGTTCGACATCCTCAACCAGAGCGAGGACGAGCAAATGGTGACGGTGTATCGCGACGGCTATATCCAACGCATCGAGCGAAAGGATGTCGTGGTGGGCGATTCGGTGGTGATCGAGACGGGCGATGAGGTGCCTGCCGACGGCACGTTGATGGAAGCTGTGGCAATGCGGGTGAACGAGGCCGACCTGACAGGCGAGCCTTCGTGTAGCAAAACCACGGTGGAGGAGGAGTTCAAGCCTGATGCGACCTATCCTTCCAACTACGTTTGCCGTGGGAGCCAGGTGATGGAAGGCCATGGCACCTTTGTGGTCGAGAAGGTGGGCGACGAAACCGAATGGGGCAAAGTGTATCAAGGCGCACAAATCGACAACAAGGTGAAAACGCCTCTGAATGAACAGCTTGACCGCCTTGGGAACGGCATTACGATAGCCAGCTATGTCATCGCAGGACTGATTGTTGTGCTACGCATGGTGATGTATTTCGTTCAGTTGGATGCAACGCCATTTGAATGGATGGGCTTCGCTCGTTATCTGCTTAACACACTGATGATTGCGGTCACGCTCATTGTCGTGGCGGTGCCCGAAGGCCTGCCGATGAGCGTCACGCTGAGTTTGGCGCTGAGCATGAAACGAATGTTGGAGACCAACAACTTGGTGCGCAAGATGCACGCATGCGAGACGATGGGCGCGGCCACGGTGATTTGCACCGACAAGACCGGCACGCTGACCAAGAACCGTATGAGCCTGGGCGACAGCCTTTTCTTCTGCTTGAGGAATGGCAACCTTGATGATTCCGAAGCTTCGAAATTGGTGGAAGAAGGCATCGCGGTGAACACCACTGCCTTCCTTGACTATAGCGACGGAAAGAAAGTGAAGGTGGTGGGCAACCCCACCGAAGGCGCCTTGCTGCTGTGGCTGTTCGACAACAGCGTCGACTTCGCTCGCATCCGCGACAAGGCCAAGGTGGTGAAGCAGCTGCCGTTCACGACCAAGTACAAATACATGGCGACGATTGTGAAGACTTCATTGTCGGGCGAATATGCCCTTTATGTGAAAGGCGCTCCCGAAATCCTGATGAAGCGGTGCTCGACGGTCAAGATGGCCGACAACGAGGCCGGTATCCAATGGGTGAAGGACCAAGTGGACGAGAAATTGCAAGAATACCAAGGCAAGGCTATGCGTACCTTGGGTTTTGCCTATAAGTTCATCACGGTAGAGGAAGTGAATCAGGTGTTTGCGAACGGAAAACTGCAAGTGGACGACCTTTGTTTCCTCGGCATCGTGGGCATCATCGACCCGATTCGCGACGATGTGGCCGACTCCATCCAAGATTGCCTCAATGCTGGCATCGGCATCAAGATTGTGACGGGCGACACGCCTGGTACGGCGCGTGAGATTGGCCGCCAGGTGGGGCTTTGGACCGAAAACGACGATCCTGAACGACAGATGATCACGGGCAAGGAGTTTAACTTGATGACCGACGACGAACTTCGCGAACGCATTGCCGACCTGAAGATCATGTCGCGGGCCAGACCGTCCGACAAGGAACGCCTTGTGCGCTTGTTGCAGGAAAGGGGCGAGGTGGTGGCCGTCACTGGCGACGGCACCAACGACGCACCCGCCTTGAACAAGGCCCAGATTGGCCTTTCGATGGGCGACGGCACCTCGGTGGCCAAGGAAGCCAGCGACATCACCATCCTCGACA
>CAMKAR010000203.1 GCA_946410535.1 uncultured Bacteroidales bacterium | reverse complement strand
CCTGCACTGCTGGGAGATGCGCTTCAACTGGATTCCTATTGGCAGCTACAAGAGCTGGAATTTCACCATCAATGTGAAGGCACAGGCCTTGAAGGACTTGAAGTATGAGAAGAAGAAGGATTACCGCGATAATTAGTTTAACTAACATACAATAGGGCTGCCACACTGTGACAGCCCTATTATTGAACATCCCCCAATCGAACAACTCTTAGCTAATCAAAACGTATACCCAAACGAGAAATAGCCTCCGAAACGGCTTTTCTCATTATAATTGACCCAGTGGGCGGTGAATGAAATAGGCCCCAATAGGCTGTTGTAGGAATACTTCAGCCCTGCGCCATGGACCATGAAGTTGACGATGTCGGTAAACGCCATGCCGCCCGTACCCAACATGCCCCACGGCACCGAGGTGTTATACATCGCCGTCAGGTAGTGATTGCCGTAGAAGTTGTAGCGCAAGTCCAAACGCAGGATGCTGACGTTGCTCTCGTCCAAGTCCTCGACGCTGGTCAAGCCGATGAAGGGCATTTGGTTATCGAAGTGGCGCCCCGCGATCTCGCCTCCGCCGACATTCCTTAAATTGTAGTATTGGATCGAGCTTGCATTACTGACAATATTGTGTACATAACGGCCATATATGTGCGGGATGATGGTGAACCGTCCGTCGCCAGGTGTGATATAAGCCTGAAAGGCGTAGCTGATGTCGAAATATTTCTCTTTGGTGGAAGGCAAGTAATAGAAACGGCTGCCCAAGTTCGACAGGATGCCTTGCTTGGCAAAATAAAAGTCGTCCAAATTGTCATATTGCAGGCTGACAAAAGGCGCCAACATCGTATTGTTCTTGAGATAGTAGTTATCGATAGCGTTTTCCTCAAAGGAGGTCTTGTCGTATGCCGTGTAGATGAACGACGCACCAACGCTCGTGTTGAAATTAAGCAAATGGAACTCAGAAATATAGGCGTTAGCCTTCATTTGTATGTAATTCAAGTTGATGTATTTGTCGTGGAAGCCCTTTGTGCGGAAATGCTCGTTCCTATAGTCGGCAGACACATTGAAATTGGCGAGCGACGAGCGGGAATAGGTGTATTTGAGCATGAATTGCGGGTTGTAGCTGAGTTTGGCCGAAATCCCGAACTTCGAGGAGCCAAACTTCTTTTCGTTCAGGTTGAGATTGAGAAGCAACGCGGCGCCTTCTTCGGTGTCGTAGCGCAAGCCGAGTCCCATCACATGCGGCGCGGCAGGTTTCACGTTGATGTCGAGTGTGTAGGTATTGGAAAGCAGGGAGTCGGGATGGACAAAATCATATTCCTTGATGGTGTAGGTGATTTCGTCGAAGCAGCCTGTGCCGCGATAGAGGTCGATAGCGTTTTCGATGTCGTCTTTTGAATAATATTGGCCGGATTTCAGCTTGCCTTTACGTATCAGCCAGCGGCACTGGCGTTCTGTCACGCCTTCGACATCGATGGAATTGACGAAAACAGATTTTTCCAGCAGGTTGAGGGCTTGGGGCGCATGAAGCTCTTTTTTGACCGACCCACCTGCCTTCTCTTCGATATGCTGCTTGATGGCCAGCAGTTGGTCTTGAAATTCCATGGCCTTCTTGTAGCCGCGACCGACCAAGGTGTCGATGGCATCAGGGGTGAAACTGAGCATGCCGAAGCCGGAGATGTCGGGCACGATGCGCACATCGCAAAGTTCGCGGTTCTCCTTGCGTTTGGCACTGGTGCCGTTGATAAGTATGCGACCCATCACTTGGGGCAACGACTTCAGGTCGAGAGCCGACACCTTGTTTTCGTTGGTCACTTCCACGCCAATGATGATGTCGGCGCCCATGTCGCGCAACACATCGGCAGGGAAGTTGTTGACCAGACCGCCGTCGACAAGCACGTAATCGCCCCACTTGACGGGAGCAAAAACGCCCGGGATGGCCATGCTGGCACGCATGGCGGTGGGCATACTGCCTTTGCGAAGCACAACCTCCTGACCCGTAATCAGGTCGGTGGCCACACAAGCGAATGGAATTGGCATGTCATCGAAGTCCATGTCTTCCTGATAGCCCACACAAAGGTCGTTGAACAAATTGACCAAAGAACTGTTGTTGACGTAGGCACTGGGCAACTGGCTGAGCATCGACTCCTTGGCATGACGGTTGC
Source organism: uncultured Bacteroidales bacterium (assembly GCA_946410535.1). The sequence goes on along the minus strand of CAMKAR010000203.1, from coordinate 2,401 downwards.
CGAGTTCGCCCGAGCCAAATGGAATATTGACCAAACTGGTGCTCCTGCGTTCACGCATATCTTTCGACAGGTATCTTCTATCTATCTTGTTTCCAATGTATTCGCTCCAATTGACGTTGGAGATGAGATGGGTCATTTCGTCAGGCGAGTATCCCATGGCATACAACCCGCCGATGATGGAACCCATGCTGGTGCCCGCCACATAGTCGACGGGGATGCCCATCTCTTCGATGTATTTCAGGACGCCGATGTGGGATGCACCTTTTGCGCCGCCTCCACCCAGCACCACGCCCACCTTGGGGCGTTTCGTTTTTTTCGTTGTGGTTTGGGCCTCCAAGGCAACGGAAGCCGAAAGGATAAGGGCGATAAGGAGTGAGAGTCTCTTCATTTTTACAGGTTTGAAAATCGTGCAAAATTACTGATTTCTCGCTTATTCTCGCGTGATTTTCGGAATCAGGCAAAAAAAAGGCCGCCCAAACGAGCGACCTTCTTCAACCCTAACGTGAAGAATATTACTTCTTCAGCTTGCCCAGACGGGCGGTCACCTTATAGGTGGTCTTTGAATAGATGTCGGTGCCCAGAACGGGAGCGTGACGATGGCTTTCCACCTGAGGATAGACCACCACGTCGTAGCCCGGGTTCTTTTGCATCAGTTGGTAGAGGGCGTAGTTGGCGCCTCCGGGGATGCTCATTCCGATGTAAGGAATGACAGTTCCGACAGACGTGGTCTCACCGATTTCCTTGGTACCGAAGAGGTGCTGCCAATCGATGAAGAGAACGCGTGTGACAGTGGCTTCGCCCGTCACTTGTTCGGAAAGATCGAAGTCTTCTGCATGATACTCAACATAGCTGTTGGGGGTCTTCATGCTGTGGTTGTAAGTGTGGCAGCTGCTCATGAACAAGCAAGCGATGGCGCACACCAAAACGAGTCTGAATTTCTTCATGATAATTTGATTTTAAGTTATTGATAATAATTGAATTAGGGTTATCGTATAATATTAGAACTTGTAGCGGATGCCGGCCAAGGCAAAACCTTGTGTACCAAAGCCACCCTCAATATAGCCGCGCAGTTGTGCGCCACCAAACTCGATGCCAAGGGCCGAAAGTTGCCAATTGAAGCCCCAATTGGTCTCGGTTTCGGGTTTCTCGTCAGGATGAGCGGTCTTCAGGCTGCCCATCGTGACACCGACACCAACCTTGGAATACATGCCAAAGTGGTCTCTACGGAACCAGTTGAACTTCACAGCAGGCAGCACCGTGAAATAGGAAGTTTTGGACGTATATGCCTCTGCGATTTGGTTAGCCGTCTGGTCATAATTTGCCTTCGTGTAGGCAAAGGTGAAGATGCCGCCCACGCCAAGCCAATCGTTGACATGATAGAAGTACTCGGCAGAAACGGGGCCAATAACGCTACCGCTCACAGGCTCTAAGCCTCCAAAAATGTTTAAGCCTCCCATCATTGCGGCGTCTAACCATTGGGTGGTCGACATATAACCGTAGTTGATGCCGATTTCATGCTTCGTGTCGTAACCATTTTGTGCATTGACACTCATCGTAGCCATCATGGCGGCTACCACCAAAAGTAACAGTTTTTTCATTGTAGTGATTTTGATGATTTATAGTTATAGTAATTGATGTTGTTTATAAACTGCAAAAATACTAAATTTTTCTATTGGGCAGAACAACTTTGCTTTTTTTATTGCATTCACACGAACAAAAAACAATACATATATATGATAATCAATCATATTGGGGAGGGTAAAACCTGCTCCGTAGGAGCTTTCTATTAATATCAAGTTGCAATAAACCAGTGCGTTATGCTTCGTAGGAGCTTTCTTTTATTGGATTATTGGAAATTGGCTAATATGAAAAGCCCACTGCAAGTGCCTGCAATGGGCTTTTCATACGCTTATTAATAATAAGGTGTAACCTTACATCATCAGGAACGACATCATCACACCAGCTGCGACTGCCGAGCCGATAACGCCGGAGACGTTAGGAGCCATGGCGTGCATGAGCAGGTGGTTCGACGGGTCGTACTTCTGACCTTCCACTTCGACGACGCGGGCGCTGTCCGGCACAGCCGAAACGCCAGCGGCACCAATCATCGGGTTGATCTTCTCCTTCAGGAACAGGTTCATGAACTTGGCACCGAGCAAGCCGCCAGCGGTGGCCACGCAGAACGAAAGGGCACCGAGGACGAAGATCTCGATGGAGCTCATGGTCAGGAACACGGAGGCTTGCGTCGAGGCACCCACCGTGAGACCCAAAATCATGGTCACGATGTCAATCAACGGGTTGGAGGCGGTGTTTTGCAAACGCTTCACCACGCCCGACTCCTTGATGATATTACCGAAGAACAGCATACCCAACAGCGGCAGGGCCGTGGGGCTGATGAAGG
>CAMKAR010000202.1 GCA_946410535.1 uncultured Bacteroidales bacterium | reverse complement strand
GCTCGACTTCGTGGTGGAGAAAGCCATCGAGTTCAAGGTGGGCGCACGCGGACTGAGAAGCATCATGGAAGCCATCCTCAACGACGCCATGTTTGAGATGCCTTCGCAAATCGAGGCCACGGAATTGGTCATCGACCGCGCCTATGCCGAGCAAAAACTTGAGAAATCGGGCTTGCAAAAACTGCATGTGGGCGACTGAATATCAAAAAGATGAAAGAAAAGCATCGGGTTTTGCCCGGTGCTTTTTTGTTTTGGCACAATACTTGCATAATGGAAGACGTTGAACTAAAAAGATAGGAGACAAAACGATGAAGAGAATAGCCTTAATCGCATTGGTGGCCTTGATGAGCCTCGGCGGATACGCACAAATGATTTCCAAGCCCAACGGCAAAAAAGTCTTGGCCGTCAAGAGGACCGTGGAACAGCCCAAGTCGGCAGTGGTCGACTTCAACTCGCCCACCGAGCCCGTCAAAGGCACCGTCGTCTATGGCCGCATCGAAGAGAACGGCGACACCACGCTGTTGGTCTACCTGCCTGAAGTCGACATCGATTTGATGCAACGCTACTTGCAAATCACCGAGACCAATAAAGGCCGTCGGCTGGCCAACAACGTGAAAAAGGTCTATCCTTATGCGAAACTCGCTGGAGCCAAGATGCAGGAATACGACTCGATATTAGCCAACATTAACGACAAAACCGAGCGCAACCGCCTGATGAAGCAAGCCGAAAAGGAAATCACTGACCAATATACCGAAGAGCTGAAGAACCTGACCATCACGCAAGGCTTGATCCTTGTCCGCCTCATCGACCGCGAGACGGGCAACACCACCTACCAAGTGGTCAGAGAGTTGCGCGGCAAGGTGCGTGCCTTCTTCTACCAAGGTTTCGCGCGACTGTGGGGCTATAACCTCAAAACGGAATACGACCCGCACAACAATCCCGAAGACGACGAGATTGAAACCATCATGACGCTACTCGAACGCGGCGTGATTTGATAAAACGGATCGTATTTTGAAACACGGATTGACACGGAAAAGTAGAGACGCCACAATTGCGTCTCTATTTGTTTACACCAATTCGGAAGGCGTTGCAAGTGTCTCGTCTTGTTCCTCTTGGTTGGGCAAAACCTCCTTGGCATAATCCCTGACCAAATCGAAGCCCTTGTAAAGATAAGGCACCGTCTTTTCCACATAGGGATACAAATACGACCCTTTCTTTACCTCCTCCTTGACCAGTCCAAGAAATTGCAAATTATTGAGCACCAATACAAAAGTACTACACAACAGAAGTCCTTTGGCCGCGCCAAACACGAAACCTCCCAATTTGTTGAAGAAGCCCAAATTCATCGCCTTCACCGCCTCGGTGACCAACTTCCCAATGATATTGACCAAAATGACGAGCAAGACAAACGTCAGCACGAAAGCGATGGTGTTGAGGTATTTAGGGTTGATTTCCATGACTTCTTGAAGGTGTGCCGCCGTAAAATCGGAAAAGTGCATGGCACCGTAGATGCCCAAGGCAAAGGCCAAAAGGGTGACCACCTCAAGGATTAGACCCTTTTTCCAGCCCCACCAACCGAAGATGAAGAGCACAATGGCGATAATGATGTCTAAGTAGTTCATTTTGAATAATAAAGAATCATTCGTTCGATGGCGCGTTGGCAGACAGGGCAAAACTCATGGCCGTTGAAGGTCTTCATCAGGCAATCCATCTTGGGGCTGTAGACGCCTTCAGGCTCGTAGCCACCACCCTCGAAAACGCCGATGGTGTTCTCGTATTTCTTCTCGCGTGGCGTGGGGATGGGCGTTTTCTTGTCCATCATGTCCTTCCATTTCGCATCAAAGTTGACGAGGGTGGTCAAGTTGGGTTCCCAAGGCTCAAGGTCGTTGTTGTACATGTCGCCGTAGGTGTCGTCGTTATAGTATTCATCGGCCAATCCAGCGAAGCCGTGCCCAAACTCGTGGATGATGACATCGCTTGAAAAACCATTGCTGCTCGCGCTCGAACAATAGAAGTTGTAGATGCCGCCACCACCGTATTTCTCGGTGTTCATGAGGATATATATCTGGTCGTAGGGCACTTGTCCGGCCAGGTCGCGAATGTCACGATTGTCGGTGCTCATGCAATAGCGCTCGCTGTCGAACGTCCAGAAGCTGAAGCGCATCGCGGTGTTCTTGTAGATGTGGTCGCCGGGCATGGTGCAGCCGCTCTCTGCCGACGGTGCCATCACGCCACGGATATTGAAGCTCTCGCGATAACGGTCGTAGGGCGCATAGTTGAACATGCTTTCCACGAAAAAGTCGCAGTCCTTGAGGAACTTGCCCATCTCGGCCTGTGTGTAGCCTTCGGGCAAGATAACGATGTCAACGGCCTTGGTGATGTCTTTGTTGCCAATCCAAGCCTCGTAGACGGGCAGGTTGAGGTTGTCGTAGTTGCGGATGAAATAGTCATCTGGACTAATGGTTAGGCGCATTCCTTCCTTGAGTTGGCCTTCCCAGGTCTTGTAGCAAAGCGCGATGTCGATTTTCACCTTGGGGAACGGCACGATGACCGACTCCTCGAAGGTCTTGGTGATCTTGAAAGCCTCGTCGGTGGTCTGCCATTCGCCGTAAAGGTTCTGGTAGCCTTTGGAAAACAGCAGGTTATCGGTTCCCGACTCATACACCTTGACGATATACGAGCCAAACTCAAGGTTGTCGATGAGGTTGGTCTTTGAGCCGCTCCAATAGGGTTCGCGGATGAGTTCCTTAAGCGAAAAGGTGGTCTCGTTGTGGTTGCCCGTCAGGCAGTAGTCGACGCGCAACGACGACTCGGTGAAATACTTGTCGAATTGCGCCCAAGCCATCATCGGCATGAGGGCGAGGAATAAAAGCAAATGTTTCTTCATAACGCGATATTTTGCACAAAAGTAGGCATTTTTTCAATACCTTTGCGACAAAATTCCAACTATGCCATCACCGCTGTTACAAGTGCGCAATCTCAAAGTCAGCTTTTTCCGCGACGGAAAATGGGCCGAAGCCGTGCATGGCATTGACCTTGATGTGTTTGCGGGACGCACCTTAGGCCTCGTTGGCGAGTCAGGCTCTGGCAAGTCGGTGAGTTCGTTGGCCGTGATGCGCCTGCTCAACGAAAAGGTGAGCCGCATCAGTGCCGACAGCATCTGCATCGAAGGCGACGAAATCAAGGACTTTTCGGAAAAACAGATGGCCGACGTGCGCGGCAAACGCATCTCGATGATTTTCCAGGAGCCGATGACATCGCTCAATCCTGTTTATAAATGCGGTTTTCAGGTGGCTGAGATGATTTTGCAGCACGAAACAGTGAGCAAGGCCGAAGCCAAAAGCCGAGTCATCAGCCTTTTCAAGCAGGTGATGCTGCCCCGTCCCGAAGCCATCTACGACAGCTATCCGCACGAGCTTTCCGGCGGACAGAAGCAGCGCGTGATGATTGCCATGGCCATCGCCTGCAATCCCAAGCTGCTCATCGCCGACGAGCCTACCACTGCTTTGGACGTCACCGTGCAACTTGAAATCCTCAAGCTGCTGCGCAAGCTGCAAGCCGAAACGGGTATGGGCATGATTTTCATCACCCACGACCTCGGAGTAGTAGCCGAAATTGCCGACGACGTGGCCGTGATGCACAATGGCGAAATCATGGAACGCGGCAGTGTGAAAGACATCATGGCACATCCGCAGCATCCTTACACACAAGGCTTGCTGGCCTGCCGACCGCCCATGGACGTGCGCCTCAAGCGGCTGCCTATCGTCAAGGAGTTTCTCGATGGCGAATGGCAAGGAGGCAAGGCGCAAATCCTGCAAGACCTGCAAATCGGCGATGCTGAACGAAAGGTTCACCTCAAACAACTCTACAGCCGCGAGCCGTTGCTGAAAGTGGAGCATTTGCAGACGTGGTATCCCCTTCGCAAAGGCGTTTTCAGCCGCGTCTATGATTATGTGAAAGCCGTCGACGATGTGACTTTGGATGTCTACGAGGGCGAGACTTTAGGTTTGGTGGGCGAGTCGGGCTGCGGCAAGACCACCTTGGGGCGAAGCATCCTGCGTTTGGCCGAGCCGACAAGCGGTAGGGTTTGGTTCGACGGCACCGAAGTGACTGCCTTAAAGGGACAAGCCTTGCGCGACTTTCGCAGGCAGGCCCAAATCGTGTTCCAAGACCCCTACTCTTCGCTCAACCCGCGCATGACCATCGGCGAGGCGATAGCCGAGCCCATGTTGGTTCACGGTATCCAAAACGATGCCAAGAAACGGCACGACATGGTCTGTGAGCTTTTGGAACAAGTTGGTTTACAGGCCGAACACTACAATCGTTATCCGCACGAATTCAGCGGCGGACAGCGTCAGCGCATCTGCATCGCGCGCGCCCTGGCTGTCAATCCTCGATTGGTCATTTGCGACGAGTCGGTGTCGGCTCTCGACGTGTCGGTGCAAGCCCAGGTCTTGAATTTGCTCAACCGCCTTAAAGAAGAAAGAAACCTGACTTACATCTTTATCTCTCACGACCTCAGCGTGGTGCGTTTCATGAGCGACCGCGTGGTGGTGATGTACAACG
>CAMKAR010000201.1 GCA_946410535.1 uncultured Bacteroidales bacterium | reverse complement strand
TCCGCTTCTTCATCCTGCAAGCCCACTACCGCAGCACCCTCGACTTCAGCAATGAAGCCCTGCAAGCCGCCGAAAAGGGCTACAACCGCCTGATGGAAGCCGTGAAAGCCGCCAAATCGCTCAAAGCCACCGATGGCGCTGCCAACCTCGACATCCAAAAGATCGTGGATGCCTGCTACGATGCCATGAACGATGATTTCAACTCGCCCATCGTCATCGCCAACCTCTTTGAGGCCGTGCGCTTGGTGAACACCATCAAGGACGGCAAGGCACAAATCAACCCCGCTGAGTTGGAATTGCTCAACAAGCTGTTCCAAGACTTCGTCTTCGACATTTTGGGTTTGGTGGAAAACGGCGCTTCGGAAGGCAACGGCGAACTCGTTGAAGGCCTGATGCAAACCATCATCGACATCCGCAAGCAAGCCCGCGCCAACAAGGACTGGGCCACCAGCGACAAGATCCGCGACAACCTCGCCCAGCTGCATATCACATTGAAGGACGGCAAAGAGGGTACAAGTTGGGTGATAGATTAGTAGCCAAACAGCCTAAAAACAAAGACATAACTTAAAAACTGAACAAAAATGGCATATCATTTCAAGAATCTGGTTTTTGAAGGCGGCGGCGTGAAAGGCATTGCCTACGTCGGGGCCATGGAAGTGCTTGAGCACGAAGGCATTCTGCAAAGCATCGAGCGCGTGGCAGGCACCTCGGCGGGTGCCATGGTGGCCGTCTTGGTCGGATTGGGCTTCACCGCCGACGAACTGAAAGACGTCCTTTGGAAAATCAACTTCAAGAACTTCATGGACAGCTCGTGGGGCGTTGTGCGCGACACCGCCCGTCTGCTCAAGGAATACGGCTGGTACAAAGGCGACTTCTTCCTCAATCTGATGGCCGGCTACATCGAGCAAAAGACCGGCAACGGCGAAATCACCTTCGGCGAACTTGAGGAAATGCGCAAACAAGGCAAACCATACAGGGAAATCAACCTGATTGGCGCCGACCTCTCAACGGGCTATTCGAAGGTTTTCAATGCGACACACACACCTGAAGTCAAGATTGCCGATGCCGCCCGCATCTCCATGTCGATACCGCTGTTTTTCGCAGCCGTGAAAGGCTGCGGCAATGACGACCACATCTACGTCGATGGCGGACTATTAGACAATTACGCCATCAAAATCTTTGACCAGTCGCAGCTCGTTGCCGACAAAAACAACATCCGTCGGACGGAATACTACGAGAAAATCAACAAGGCGAGAAGAAAAATGAGAAGCATCCAACTGAACGAGTATGTCTACAACAAAGAGACGTTGGGGTTCCGTTTGGACGCCAAGGAAGACATCAACCTGTTCGTCAACCACGACAACGCGGCGAAGAAGGAAATCAACAGCTTCTTCACCTACACGAAGGCATTGGTCACGGCACTCATCGACTTCCAGAACAACGTGCATCTGCACAGCGACGACTGGCAACGCACCGTCTACATCGACACCTTGGGCGTCAGCTCCATCGACTTCGGACTCTCCGATGCGAAAAAGACGAAACTCGTCGAGTCGGGCAGGGACTTCACCGAAGCCTATCTTGAATGGTATAACAACGACGAGGAGAAGGCGAACAAATAAAGGTCACTCGCCGTAATCCACTTCCTTGATTAGGATGCCCTGCTCGTCGTAGAACTTCCACTTGCCGCAGTGCTTCCCATTCTTGTAGAAGCCCTCTTGGTATTTGTTGCCATTGGCATAAAAGACCTGGGCCGCGCCTGTGCGCTGGCCGTCCTTGAACGTCCCATGACTCTGCACGCGCCCGTCGGGGAAGAATGCAGTCCAGTCGCCATCCATCTTGCCGTTTTTCATGCCACCCTCCATCTTCACCTGTCCCGTTTCGTAATACTCGGTCTCTTTCACACACTGGTCGTGCTTGTCGTAATAATGCACCAACCGAGGCTGGCCGTTGGGGAACTTGGCCTCAACCTTTTCCGTCAACTGGGCCGAACAAGAGGCCAAGAACAACATGGTGGACAGAATCAAGAATATCTTCTTCATTGTCATATCATTTTTTATCGGTTAAACTCAAGTCTTTCGCCAATACTCCCTTCATAGAACTCGCCATTCTCATAAACCAGATTGCCGTTTACGAAAGTGTGGGTCACGCGGGCGTGCATCTTCTCCCGCTTGTAGGGTGTCCAATGGGTCTTGGTGAACTCGTTGGCCGTCACGATTTGGTGCTCGTCGTTCATATCCACGAGAGCCAAGTCGGCGTGGTAGCCTTCACGGATGAACCCACGACGGTCGATTCGGTACAAAATGGCCGGATTGTGGCACATCAGCTGCACCACTCGCGGGAAAGTCAGTTCATGCAGGCGAACCCATTCCAGCATCACCTCCAAGGAATGTTGGATAGAGGCAAATCCCGACTTGCTGGTGAAATAGTTTCCCGTATATTTCTCATTGCGGCGGTGCGGCGCATGGTCGGACCCGATGGTGTCAATCAACCCGTTTCTGACGGCCTTCATCAACGCCTCCCTGTTCGCTTCCCCCTTGATGGCGGGATTGCACTTGATTCCGAATTTCATTTTCCTGTAGTCAAGGTCGTCGAAATGCAAGTAATGAGGGCAGGTCTCGGCTGTTACCTTTTTGTCAATCAATGGGATATCCCTCCTAAACAAATCCAGTTCCCTTGCCGTGGACACATGGAGCACATGAAGTCTGGCTCCCGTTTTCGCTGCCAGATCGGCAGCCTTCAAAGACGACAGATAGCACGCCGTTTCGGTCCGAATCTTTGGATGCAAAGTGGCTTTAGCCTCCACGATTTCCTTATTGACCATATCCTGATACAGCGCGATGTTGTGCTGAATGATTTCCTCATCCTCGCAATGGGCGGCAATGAGGCAGGGCGACTCCTTGAACAGGGCTTCCAAAACCTCATCCTTGTCGACAAGCATGTCTCCCGTGCTCGACCCCATGAACACCTTGATGCCGCAAACGCGCTTCGGGTCGGTCTTGACGATTTCCGACAGGTTGTCGTTGGTTGCGCCAAGATAGAACGAATAGTTGGCCAACGACTTCTCAGCAGCAAGGTCAAACTTCTGTTGCAGAAGCTCTTGCGTGGTGGTAGGTGGAATGGTGTTGGGCATATCCATGTACGAAGTCACGCCACCTGCCACGGCTGCACGGCTCTCGGTATAAATATCACCTTTATACGTCAATCCAGGCTCGCGGAAATGCACATGCTCGTCGATGATGCCTGGAATCAGGTATTTTCCCGTGGCATCAATGACTTGGGTTGAAGGTCGTTGAGCCTGTCGAAACGCCGACTCAGTATCAACCGGCCCTTCGACAAGCTCTGAAGTCTGGCCTTCACGAACAATCTTCGCGATTTTTCCGTCCGAAACAAGAACACTTGCCACGAAGGCCTGGCCCTCGTTGACAAGTGTCGCATTTTTTATGTAATAATTCATATGTCTTTCCTTGGTTTGATTTTTCCCGTCATGCCTCTCCACCGCAGGTTGAGCACTCCGAAAACGGCTTCCTTGAAAATGCCCTTGCTCATTTTCGACTGGCCTTCGCGTCGGTCGGTGAAGATGATCGGCACCTCCTCAATCTTGAAACCGAGCTTCCAAGCGGTGTATTTCATCTCAATTTGGAAGGCATAGCCCACGAACTTGATTCTGTCCAAATCAATGGTTTCGAGCACCTTGCGGGTATAGCAAACGAAACCCGCAGTGGTGTCGCGCACTTGCATCCGCGTGATGAAACGCACATAGGCCGATGCATAATACGACATCAAGACACGCCCCATCGGCCAGTTGACCACGTTGACGCCCGTCTTATAGCGCGAGCCTACAGCCAAGTCCGCCCCGTTGGCACAGGCATCATGCAGTCTGGCCAAGTCGTCGGGATTGTGCGAGAAGTCGGCATCCATCTCGAAGACATACCGGTAGTCGCGCTCCAAAGCCCAACGGAATCCCGTGATGTAAGCCGTTCCAAGGCCCAGTTTTCCTGCACGTTGGATCATAAACAGGCGGTCGGCGCACTCCGTCATCAGTGTATTCACGATGTCGGCGGTGCCGTCGGGACTGTTGTCGTCAATGATGAGGATGTCGAAGGCCATGGGCAGGTTGAACACATAGCGGATAATCTTCTCGATGTTCTCCTTTTCCTTGTAGGTGGGTATGATGACTAGATTCTCTGACATTTCAAAATTCGTTTTCCTTACAACGCGCAAAGATAGTGTAAAATTGCCGAAAAAACGAAGATTTGCCGAAATTTGATTTTCGCAATCCCAAAAACACCCGTATACTCGCTCCAAATATCCGATTTTTTCATAGATTTGGAGCAAGTATAGGCTATACTTGCTCCAAATCTTGGAATTTTACGAGGTTTTAGACACATTTTGTTACGGAGGCCGCAATGCAAAACAAAAAAGGCCCACCCGAAGGCAGGCTTTTCAATATCAAAACTCACGGAGTCTTATTCCCCTTTTCTCGCATTGCAAATGCTGATACTCGCGGCTCCCGAATCGCAAATTCGGGAAAACGGGGGCTTGCATGGAAAGGTTTCGGGGCGGCGGCTACCGCCCCGAAAAAGACTTTCCATAATTTCTTTATCTGACAAACCTTT
>CAMKAR010000200.1 GCA_946410535.1 uncultured Bacteroidales bacterium | reverse complement strand
TCCTTGCTCGACAACTTAAGGTGGAAGAAAAGACCTGCTACTTTGAGTAACAGGTCTTTTTGTTTGAGGTTGGAGTTATAAGTTTTTAATCTTAAATCTTTGAATTTTAAATGATTACAAAAGAACAAGTTGCAACTCTCTGTGAAGAAGCCCTCGCCGGAACCGACCGCTTCCTGGTGGAAGTGAAAGTGAAGCCCAACAACGTGATAGAGGTCTACATTGACTCTGATACGGCGGTCAACATCGACCATTGCGCTGAACTCTCCCGCTTCGTGAACGAAAAACTCGACCGCGATGTGGAAGACTATGAACTCAGTGTCTTATCGTGGGGCCTCAGCGGCGCCTTGAAGATGGACCGCCAGTTGCAGAAATACATGGGCAAGGACGTGGAAGTGAAGACCAAGGAGACGGGCAAGATGCAAGGCAAGTTGGTGAGCTTCGATGCCGAAAAGGTGGAGTTTGCCCCTGCACCCAAGAAAACCTCGAAGAAGAAACCTGCCGAGGAGCAAGCCAACCTGTTCCTCGAACGCAAGAAAACGGAAATCAAACCGGCAATAATCTTCTAAAGCCCTGAAGGGGCGACCCTAATTCAAGCAGGCGATTTCAATCCCTGCCCGACAAAAGAACAACAAACAATCAACATACAAAAAATGGACAACTACAAATTAGTAGAGACTTTCTCCGAATTCAAGGAGTTCAAGAACATCGACCGCGAAGCCATGATGCGCATCATCGAGGATGTGTTCCGTGGCATGTTGAACAAGAAATTCGACTGCGACACCACCGACTTCATCGACATCATCGTGAACGTCGATAAGGGCGACTTCGAGATCTACCACAACCGCACCGTCGTCGAGGACGACGAGGTGACCGACCCGCTGCGTCAAATCAAGCTGTCGGATGCCATCAAGATTGAGCCTGACTTCGAGGTGGGCGAGGAAGTGAACGAAGAGCTGCGCATCGAGAGCTTCGGTCGCCGCGACATCTTGGCCCTGCGCCAAAACCTCCAGACCAAGGTGTCGGAGTATGAGAAAGAGAACATTTTCCAGAAATACAAGGAGAAGGTGGGCGAAATCGTCAACGCCGAAGTGGTTCATGTGTGGAAACGCGAGATTGTGGCCACCGACGACGAGAACATCGAGCTTATCCTGCCCAAGGCCGAACAAATCCCCAACGATATATATAAGAAAGGTGACACTGTGCGTGCCATCGTGAAGAGCGTGGAAAGCGTCAACGGCTCGCCCGTGGTGACCCTCTCGCGTGCCTCCGAGGTTTTCCTGCAACGCCTGCTCGAAGCCGAAGTGCCTGAAATCTACGACGGCCTCATCACCATCAAGAAGATTGTGCGCGAGCCTGGCCAACGTGCCAAGGTGGCTGTTGAATCGTATGACGACCGCATCGACCCCGTCGGCGCCTGCGTCGGCATGAAGGGCACGCGCATCCACGGCATCGTGCGTGAGTTGCGCAACGAGAACATCGATGTCATCAACTGGACCAGCAACCCGCAACTGCTCATCACCCGTGCCCTCAGCCCGGCCAAGATTACGAACATCGTCCTGAGCAGCGACAACACGATGGCCAACGTCTACATGGAGAACGACCAAATCAGCCTCGCCATCGGCAAGGGCGGCTACAACATCAAGCTCGCCGGCAAGCTGACAGGCTACGAAATCGACGTTTATCGCAACAGCGAGGCCAACAACGCCGAAGAGGACGTCGACTTGCAAGAGTTCTCCGACGAAATCGACCAGTGGGTCATCGACTCGCTCATCAAGATGGGCTGCGACACAGCCAAGGACGTGCTGTCGCACACCCCCGAAGAGGTGGCCAACCGCGCCGACCTCGAAATTGAGACCGTCAAGGAAGTGTTCCGCATCCTGAAGGCCGAGTTCGAACAAGATGCCGAATAAGGCGTTGTAATAAACAGTAAACGAGAAACAAAGAGAAAGAAACTATGTCCGAAGAAACTAATTTTTCAATTCGATTGTCGAAAGCGGCGAAAGAATTCAATGTGGGTAAGGACACCATCGTGGAATACTTAGCCAAGAAAGGCTTCCAGGTGGATCCTTCACCCAACACGAAGCTCACGGCAGACATGTATGCGCTGCTCGTGAAGGAATATCAGGGCGAGAAGGAAGTGAAGAATGAGGCCATGAAATTGGGTAACCTCTCTTACAAGGGTGGTAGTGTTTCCGTTGATTCGGCATTGCAATCGCAAAAAGTCGCTGAGGAAGAAGATCATGAGGAGGTAATCATTCGCTCGAATACCATATCTTCGCCCGTGAAGAAGACTCCCAAACCGGCTCCGGCTCCCGAACCCGAAAAGGTCGAAGTAGAGGAACAACAGCCCAAGGAAGAGGAGAAACAGCCTGAGCCTAAGGTGGAAGTGGAACCTGAGAAGCCCGAGATGGCCGAAAAGCCTGCCGAGCCCGAAAAGCCCGTCGAAGAGAAGAAAGAGGAAAAAAAGGAGAATGAGGAAAAAGAGGTGAAGGAAACGGGTCTTGGCCTGAAGATCCTTGGCCAAATCGACCTCGATCCCAAACCTCGCGATAAAGGCAAGAAAGAAGAGAAAAAGAAAGAGAAGAAGCAGGAAAAACAGCCTGCCAAGCCCCAGGAGAAGAAACCGCAGCAACAGCAGCCCAAGCCGCAGGAGAAGAAGCAACAGCAACAACAGCCCAAGAAGGTGGAGCCTGCCAAGAAAGAGGAAAAGCCCACTGAGCCGAGGGTCATCAAGCTGGAAGCTCCCAAACTGACAGGTCCGACCGTGTTGGGCACGCTCGAACTGCCCGTCGAGAAGAAAGGCGGCAGGGGCGACTCCAAGAAGAAGAAACGCAAGCGTATCATGGGCGGCAAGCCTGAAGGCTCGTCGGAGAACCCGACCGGCCCGAACGTCAACGCAGGCGGCGGAAAGAAACAAGACGGTGGCAAGCAGCAGCAAGGCAAGGGCGGCGGACAGAAACCCGCCGACCAAGGCGGCAAGAAAGCTCCCAAGGACAGCCCGAAGCCGAGCAAGAAAGACCGTAATAAAGCCAAGCGCGAAGAGAAACCAGAGATGAGCGACGAGGAAATCTCGAAGCAAATCAAGGATACCTTGGCACGCCTCGCCCCCATGGGCAAGTCGAAGACCTCGAAGCACCGCCGCGAGAAGCGTCAGCAGGTGGCGGGCAACATGATGGAGGAGATGATGCGCCAGGAGGAGGACAAGAAGGTACTGAAGGTGACCGAGTTCGTCACCGCCAACGAGTTGGCCACCATGATGGGCGTGCCCGTGGTGAAGGTCATCGGCACCTGCATGAGCCTCGGTATGCCCGTGTCCATCAACCAACGCCTTGATGCCGAAGCGCTTACGGTGGTGGCCGAGGAGTTTGGCTTCCAAGTCGACTTCGTCAGCGCCGATGTGCAAGAGGCCATCGCCGAGACCGATGAGGTGGATAGGGAAGAGGACCTCGTGCCCCGCGCACCGGTCGTCACCGTCATGGGTCACGTCGACCACGGTAAGACCAAGCTCTTGGACTACATTCGTAACACCAACGTGGTGGCCGGTGAGGCGGGCGGTATTACCCAGCACATCGGTGCCTATGAGGTTACGACCGAGAGCGGCAAGAAGATCACCTTCTTGGATACGCCTGGTCACGAAGCCTTTACGGCCATGCGTGCCCGTGGTGCCAAGATCACCGACGTAGCCATCATCGTCATTGCTACCGACGACAATGTGATGCCACAGACCGTCGAAGCCATCAACCACGCGCAAGCCGCTGGCGTGCCTATCGTGTTCGCACTGAACAAGATTGATAAACCCACAGCCAACCCCGACAAGATCCGTGAGCAGTTGGCCAAGATGAATATCCTGGTCGAAAGTTGGGGCGGCAAGTACCAAGAGCAGGAAATCGCCGCCAAGATTGGTCTCAACGTCGATGCCCTGCTTGAGAAGGTGCTTCTCGAAGCCGAGTTCCTCGACTTGAAGGCCAACCCGAACCGTTTGGCCAAGGGTACAGTCATCGAGTCGGCCTTGGACAAGGGCCGTGGCTATGTGGCCAAGATTTTGGTGCAAAACGGCACCTTGCGCATTGGCGACATGGTGCTGGCTGGCACCACCTATGGTAAGGTGAAGGCCATGTTCGACGACCACAACCGACCCGTCAAGGAGGCCGGCCCGTCAACGCCGGTGTTGCTCCTCGGCTTGAATGGCGCTCCCATGCCTGGCGACGGCTTCAACGTGATGACCGATGAGCGCGAGGTGAAAGCCATCGCCAACCGTCGTGAACAGCTGCAACGCGAACAAACGCGCCGCACCAGCCCGCACATCACCTTGGACGAAATCGGACGCCGTATCGCCATCGGCGACTTCAAGGAATTGAACATCATCGTCAAGGCCGACGTGGATGGTTCCGTCGAGGCTTTGTCCGACAGCTTGCTGAAACTCTCCACCGAAGAGGTGCAGGTCAACGTGATCCACAAATCGGTGGGTGCCATCAGCGAGTCCGACATTATGCTGGCTTCGGCCTCCAATGCCGTCATCGTGGGCTTCAACGTGCGTCCTACCGCGCAAGCGCGTAAGATGGCTGAGAATGAGAAGATCGACATCCGTCTCTATTCCATCATCTACACTGCCATCGAAGAAATC
>CAMKAR010000199.1 GCA_946410535.1 uncultured Bacteroidales bacterium | reverse complement strand
TCTTGATGTCGTAGCTGTTGCCTGCCGAAATCGTCAGTGAGTTGCTGCGCAGCCATGGATTGAAGTATTTGAGCATCTTCACGTTGGTGCCTTGTCGGTAGGCGAAATCCACCAAGTTGGGGATGGACTGCACGACGGTGACTGTCTTGGTCTCGTAAGGCTTGTACCAGCCGTTGTCGCCGATGTGGTAGCCGTATTTTTCGGGATTTTCCGTGATGAGCTTCAGCGCAAGGATGCGGAACACGTAGCGTTGCGTCTCTTCGGGCAGGAGCATGTCGTAATAGGAGTCCACACGTTGCTCGCTCATCGTCCTGGTGATGCGCCCGTTGCCGCAGTTGAAGGCCGCCGCCGATGCCGTCCAGCTGCCGAACTTGCGGTAGGAGTCCTTTATGTATTTGCAGGCTGCCACGGTCTCTTTCTCCACGTTGTAGCGCATGTCCACCTCCTTGTTGATTTCGAGGCCGTAGTCCTTGCCTGTGCCTTCAAGGAACTGCCAGAAACCGACCGCTTTCGAGGGCGAGACGGCGTTGGTCAGCTCGCTCTCGATCATGGCCAAGTACTTGAAATCTTCGGGCAAGCCGTTTCGTTCCATGATAGGCTCCATCACCGGAAACCAGCGCGTGGTGCGTTTCAGCAATAGGATGGTGGCCGAGTGGCGGTAGGAGTTGACCATGATTTCCCGTTCAAGCCGCTCGCGCACATAGAACAAGTCCAACGGGACCTCTTCGCCACAAAAGGTCATCGTCTTGGGCAGCTCGATGTCGTGCGTGTTGTGGTCAATTTGGTCAAAGAAGATGTATTCGCGGTTGGTGCCTTCGTATTCTTCCATCTGTTCGTCGTTCGATTGCGCGAACGAAAGGGTGAGGGCGGCGGTTACACCTATTAATATAATGGCAATTCCGGAAGCGATGAGGATGTTTCTTGTTTTCATAGTTGCTAAGTCCGTCTTTGGCTTCAATTTTGGTTATTCCTTGTTGTCGCTTTGCGTCATTACGAGGAGGAACGACGAAGTAATCCAGGGGTAAAGTTTGTTGTCTGGACTGCTTCGTGCCTCGCAGTGACGCGAAGCGAGTCATATAAGATTAAACAAATGGCGTAACAAAATCCTTGAACATCGGCGAGACCTTGTCTTTCTCCGAAAGAATCGGGTTCTCGATGTCCCAGTTGATGTTGAGGTCGGGGTCGTTCCAACGAATGCTGCCTTCCGAGGCCTTGTTGTAGACATTGGTACACTTGTAGGTGAACACAGAATGGTCCTCCAGGCACACAAAGCCATGCGCAAAACCTTCAGGGATCCAATACATGAACTTGTTGCCTTCGGTCAAAACAACCGATTCCCACTGGCCGTAGGTCGGCGAGCCTTTGCGCAGGTCAACGGCCACGTCCATCACGGCACCTTTCACCACGCGCACCAGTTTGCCTTGCGCAAAAGGCGGCTTCTGGAAATGCAGCCCGCGCAAAACGCCCTTCATCGACTGCGACTCGTTGTCCTGCACGAAATTCATGTCCAAACCATGTTGCGCGAAACGTTCCTTGTTGTAGCTCTCGAAGAAATAGCCACGCTCGTCGAGGAACACATCCGGCTTGATGATGAACAGGTCTTTTATTTTTGTTTCGATGATTTCCATTGTATCAGTTGTTCTTTCGTCACTTGGCGTCATTGCGAGGAACGAAGCAATCCAGACGATAAGACTCGTTCCTGGATTGCTTCACTGCGTTCGCAATGACGCGAAGCGAGTCGTTAACAAATTACAAATGCACACATTCGTTGTAGGCCGCCGCCGCTGCCTCCATGATGCCTTCCGACATGGTGGGGTGGGGGAACACGGCATGGATGATGTCCTCGCCCTTGGCACCCAGCTCGCGGCAGAGTACAGCCGAGGCCACCATCTCGGTGACGTTGTCGCCAACCATGTGGCAACCTAACCAGTCGCCGGTCTTGGCGTCGAAGACGACTTTGATGAAGCCGTCGCGGTTGCCTGCCGCCGTTGCCTTGCCCGAAGCGGTGAACGGGAACTTGCCGACTTTCACCTCATAGCCCGCAGCAATGGCCTTGGCTTCGCTCAAGCCGACGGAGGCGATTTCGGGTGTGGTGTAGGTGCAGCCGGGGATGTTGGCATAGTTGAGCGGTTTGGGATTCAAGCCGCAAATCTTCTCCACGCAGATGATGGCTTCGTGATCGGCCTTGTGGGCGAGAGCGGGACCGTGCACGATGTCGCCGATGGCATAGATGCCCGGCACGTTGGTGCGATACCATTCGTCCACGTTGACCTTGCCGCGTTCGGTCGTGATGCCCAATTCCTCAAGGCCGAGGTTGTCGATATTGGTTTGTACACCGACGGCGCTGAGCACGATGTCGGCCTCCACGGTCTTTTCGCCCTTCTTCGTGGCGATGGTGCACACGCACTTCTCGCCCGTGGTGTCGACGTTGGTCACCGAGGCTTCGGTCATCACGGTCATCTTCAGTTTCTTGAAGGCGCGCTCCACTTGCTTCGAGACCTCTTCGTCTTCGTTAGGGACAACGTTGGGCAGGAACTCGACCAAGGTCACTTTCACGCCCATCGAGGTGAAGAAGAAGGCAAACTCCGAGCCGATGGCTCCCGAGCCGACCACGACCATGCTCTCAGGCAGCTTGTCCAAAACCAAAGCTTGGCGGTAGCCGATGATTTTCTTGCCGTCGATAGGCAAGGCGGGCAGCTCGCGCACGCGCGAACCCGTGGCGAGGATGATGTCGTCGGCCTCATAGAGGGTCTTGTTGCCTTCTGCGTCGGTCACTTCCACCTGTTTTTCAGCGGTTAGTTTGCCGTAGCCGGCGATGACTTCCACGTTGTTTTTCTTGAAGAGGTATTGCACGCCCTTGCTCATGGTGTCGGCCACGCCGCGACTGCGGGCCACGACGGCCTCCATGTCGGGCTTCACTTCGCCTTCCACCTTGATGCCGTAGTTCTCGGCATGATTAATATAGGTGTAAACTTGTGCGCTCTTCAGCAGGGCTTTGGTCGGGATGCAGCCCCAGTTGAGGCAGATGCCACCCACTTCGGCCTTCTCGACGACGGCCACTTTCTTGCCCAGTTGCGATGCTCTGATGGCAGCCACATAGCCTCCAGGGCCGCTGCCGATAACGATGATGTCGTATTTCATATTCGTGTGTCTTTAGATTTTCGTTTAAAGCGCGAAATTACAAAAAAAATGGCAATTGGCAATCCGCTCTCGTGAATTTGCCTTTCGCAAGCTGTGGGAATGGAATTTCAATTCCCAACGATTCTTCATTTTCAAGACAAAGCAAGACTTTTCGGGCGAAATCTATCCGTTTTTGCATAGATTTCGCCCGAAAATCGAAATTCTGGGCGAAATCTACCTCTTTTTGGTTACATTTCGCCCGAATTGGCCTCCATGGGCTTCTCGGTTGGCTCGTTGGCGTTGGCTTCGGCTGTCTTTTCAGCCTCTTTCTTCCTGCTGATGCGCTGAACCACTTTGGTCAAGATGGCCCAAAGCACGAAAAACGCCACCACGCCGATGGCCCACATGATGATTAATGTTAAGGTTTCGCTGTCAATCATAATCAGAGACTTTGGATTCAAAAAACCGCCGCAAAAATACAAATATTTTAGTACCCCACAATTCCACGTCGTCTGTCCCCCGTCCTCTGTCCTCTGTCCTCCGTCGTCTGTCCTCTGCCCTCCGTCCTCCGTCCCCTGTCCTCCGTCCCCTGTCCTCCGTCCTTTGTCACCCGTCTCCATATTAATATAAGGTGTAAAAATAGTTTCCCTGTTAGGACAAAATGTTGTGTGTTTCAAAATAATCCCTATCTTTGCACCATCATCAAAGCAACAATGTTATGAATTACGATGCAAATCCCATCCACACCCTTTATGACAACGAGACCTTGAAACACCTTGTGGAGGTCGTCATTGAAAGCAACGACACGACGTCGGGTATCACTTTCCACAGTCTTTGCAACCAAATCAGGCAGCAAGCCATCCGCGACCGCGCTCTCGCCAATCTCGAGAATACGGTCTATTCCAGCGAAGAGCTTGCCCGCGAGGAGCAGGTCAGAGTGAGCCGCATTCTGTGGGAACTCATCTGGGAACACAAGGTCTTTCTGCTCTTTGGCCGCAGTCCGCTGCTCGGTTTGAGCAACGGTGAAGACCGTTTCGTGAAGTATTGAGGCCTGAATTTTCCACCCTTAGGTGCCTTTTTCGCTCAAAATCAGGGCGGAAAAGGCTTTTTTTTTAGTTAGAGGCTTGAATTTTTGTAGTTATTATCTATTTGAAAATCAGTATTATAAACATAAAAGGAAATAATTTTCGCGAAAATTTTCAAAAAAATGCGCGGCGCATTGAAAAAAGTCGTACTTTTGCACCCGCTGAATTGAAAGAGGGCTTGCCCTTGAAAATGATATAGTTAAGGAACCTGATAAGTTAAACGTGATAGGTTTCTACACGATGTGACGGGAAAGTCAAGCGTCTGGGTCGCACCGTGGGTTTATAGACTTCTAAGCCGTTATGGGCTTATTGTGTTCCCTGACTACATCTTGAAAAGTGCAATCCTCGGCCAGTTTGGTAAGAGATAGTAAGTAATTCCTAATCAACGGATTAAATAACTAACAAATTAACCTAACAAATTAAAAA
>CAMKAR010000198.1 GCA_946410535.1 uncultured Bacteroidales bacterium | reverse complement strand
ACAGGTTCGTTGAGGCAACCGGCGATGTAGATGATGACTTGATAGGTTTGAATCACTTCTCTGTCGTATAGGTTGCACACATGCCGTTCATAGTCAGCTTGGGTGTAAGGATAGTTCGGCGTGCGGCACAACTCAAAGTCGAGCAGTTCCAACGCCCAAGTGTAGTTCTGCTCATGGATGGCGTTATGTAGCACCTCATGGTCGTGCATGATGCGCAGGTTACGGATAAGCACATTGGCGGCAATGAGATAATCCTTGTCGAAGCCTTTATCGTTCATCTTCTCCCATTTGTTGACCTCATTGGTGATTTGCTCTCGTGTCATAAACGGTGCATCGCTGATGCGGTAGGGACATTCCACATTATATTGAAGCAAAACGGGTTTCCTTTCCACATTGGTTTTGGTGATATGGATGGGATAATCCAACTCCAACACGCATTCCATTTGGTTGGTCTTGATGCCCAAGGCCTGCACCTCCTGTCCGCAATGGAAATCGCGCAAGGCATCTTCCTTGAGCAACAACCCCCAGATGTCCTCTGGCGTTTCGGTCGTATAAACAAAGTTGTATTGCGTATAGCCTAAACCATTACCTTTGCTCACCACATAGCGGTCATCGTCCGTCCTACCCACCACATAGCTGCGGCCATGGATAGGACTGACTTGCCACATGGTTTTGTTGCCGTGTTCGGAACGAAGGAACGGGTAAAAAGGCTTTTCTCTTCTCGTTGACTCTAAAACGGCGCATTTTAGATTCAAGGCATGCACTGGTATCATTATATTCGAGGTTATTTCGGTAATAAACCACTGTTTTTCAAATTTTTGAAAAGGGGAGCAATACTGCTCCCCCGATACTGTTTTTAGACTTGTCTCCATGCGATGCCACAGACACCCTCGCTAATTTGAGTACAATGACCAGGGGTCATGACATTGGAGGTTTTGCTGATAACCAATTCTACTTTCATTTCAGTAAGATTTAGCGCGTTACAGGTGTACTTCGGGAGACACCATTTATCCCTTTTGTGTGATAGATGCGTCGCAAGTCCATCTTGGCCTTCGGTAGGGCTTTCAACGCGGTTACAAAATCTTGTCCGTGCAAGAAATCATATCCTTGCTCCATTTGTTGCGCCATGGTACAGCGAGTTATTGCCATGGTACAATTGTTCTCCGACGGTTTGCGAAAATCTCCATGTTCAACATAATTGTTGCCAGCACACAGGTTACAGTAGGAGCAATAGTCGTGTTTGCCGCATTCTTCATATTGCAGCAAAGTGGCCGTACGCCACTCTTTCAACAATGGACTTCCAAATAGAATTTCATTAACGGTTTGCTGTATCAAATTGCCAAATGGCATGGGAAACGCACAACAAGCTTGAAGGTTTCCTTCTGGAGACAGACAAAAGGTTGTATGTGCTGCACCACAACCATTCAAATTCACAGGACGTGGTTTACCATGAAAACTTACCGCTTCGGGGCCAACATGATAGGGAATGTGCTTATCAAAAAGCACCACTTGCAATTGCTCTTCGGTCAACCTCAACTGCCTGGCGCACAAGTCTCCGTCGATAGAGTCGTTGATATTAATTTCAAACTGTGGCTCAGCACCATACTTCTTTGCCAAGTCGGCCACCAAATAATAACTATACAGGTTGGGCTGCATAATGCAACATTTCAAGTTCATGGGAACGGCGAAGTCGGCAAGTTGCTCCACCACCTTCATCGAGCGTTCCCACGAGCCTTTCACGCGGGTGATGGCATCGTGGTCTTCGGCAATGCCGCTGTAAATGCTCAAACCTACCAAACGAGGGAAGTAGTTGGCCAAACGCTCCACCTTATCCACAATGCGCTGCCCATTGGTGAAGACATCGAAAGCAATCTCCTTTTCATACAGATAATCTATGATGTCCCATACGTTGGGTTTAGAGAAGGGGTCACCGCCCGAAAGGCAGACCTTCACCAAGCCATGCTCGTAAAGGTCGTCAATGATGCGCTTGTATTCGTCCAAGTTGAGTTCCTCCCGATCGGCGCGGTGGCTCACTTCGCTGTCGTTGCGCGTGGCACCGGGGTTATAGCAATGGATGCACTGCTCGCTGCAGTTGTAAGTCAACTCAAACATCACAGAAGTCACTGTCATGCCATCGTCAACGGCGTTGTAGTAATCCTGTTCCGCCGAGGAAGTGTCAAAAGGCAGTTTCTCCTTGGTGGTTTTCTCCGTGGTCAACGCAGTGTTACGTTTGGCTTCAGCCAATTGTGAGCGCATTCTATTGATGTCGTCTGCTGTCGGCACAAAATCCGTCAGAAGACCTACATTAACCAAGGTGTCGAAAAACGCCTCAATAGACTCTTCGGCAATGCCAGTGGTTACTGCAATCTGTTGCACATCAACGGCTCCATTGCGTGGCACGGCAAGCACCTGCCCGATGACATTCGCCGAATACGACTCAAAGAAATAGCTGTAGCCGGCAAGGAGGTTGTACATCAATGCCACGTGCTTTTCTGCATTGTAGCGTCCGCAAGTCCAGATGGGTCTATAAATATTGCTCATAAGCGTATTTGGTCTTCTATTGAGCAAAGATACAAAAGGAATTAGAATAATCAACTGATTATCAATTACTTAATTATCAAATTTAGATACAATAATTATATCCATTTTGGATAATTCCCCATCAAAATGGATGAAGTGGATGGGGAAAACCAAAACATTGGAAAAAAATTCATCAATCTCTTGACAAATGAAAATTAATGCTTATTTTTGCAGTAAAAATATTACGTATTAAATTAATAAACTAAAACAAATTCGTCAACCCTATGAGCAGATATGTTGACCCGCGTTACGACACCACGTTTAAAAAAGTGTTTGGCGAGCATTCCGACTTGCTAATCAGTTTCATTAACGCCATGCTTCCCTTAGAGGGAGACGAAATCGTACAGGAAATTGAATACCTATCACCAGAACTCATGCCCCCGTTACCCGACATCAAATATTCAGTAGTCGATGTCCGATGCAAGGACAAACGCGGACATCAGTTCCTTGTTGAAATGCAGATGGTTTGGACCGAAGACTTCAAAAGTCGCGTCCTCTTCAACGCCTCCAAAGCTTATGTCACCCAGCTTCATAAAGGAGAGGATTATGAATTGCTAGAGCCCGTATATTCCCTCAACATCGTGAACGACACCGTCGAATCAGAATTACCCAAGGACCAGTTCTACCACTACTATCAGATGGTCCACGCCTGCGATTCAAACAACATCATCAAAGGATTGCACATCGCTTTCATAGAACTCCCAAAATTCAATCCTCAAACCCCCGTCGAAAAAGAAATGCAGCGTTTATGGCTCCGCTTTCTTACCGAAATCAATGAATACACTCGCAAAGCACCCGAAGAACTACTTGCCAATCCACTGACAAACAAGGCAGTAGAACTGATGGAAGAATGGGGAATGACCGATGTGGAAAGGTACCTTTATGAAAGAAACATCGACAGCGTCCGTATCGAAAACGCCATAATTCGTGGCACAAAAAGGCACGCGATGGAAAAAGGCATGAAGAAAGGATTAGAAAAAGGTCTTGAAAAAGGACGAGCAGAAGCCAACAAAGAAAACGCTCAAAAGATGCTTGCTGCCGGCATAGACAAAAAAACCATCCTTGAAATCACCGGCATTGATATGACCGAAGCGTGACCCCTCACTCCTCCCCTAACCTTTCCTGCATCCCTTTGGCAACCTCAGCGGCATAATAGCGGAAGAAATTGAACTGCATCGCCTGGGAGATTCGCAGCAGCAAGGCGCAATCAACCGAAGGTTTCCTGAAGATCTTGTAGAGATGGTTGCGGGTACAAGGTATCTGCTTGGCCAGCCATGAGACACTGCGCTGGTCAGCCTTCAACTGTTCCTGAATGAGGCGCCCGATGTGGATTTCGTTGGATTCTTTTCCCGCCATAACAATGGAGTTTTCGCAAAGGTAAACTCACAACGGATGGCGAGATTCATCCACTTCATCCATTTCACCACCAAAGGCTTTTTTAAAAAACACGCTAAAAAAATAGAAAAAAACTTTTCTTTATTCTTGACAAATGAAAAAATCTGCTTATTTTTGCAGCAGATTTATAACGTAATGAATTAATAGATTAATACAAACCCGTCATGAAAGACCCAGTCATTGAAATCGTAGTGGATCCTGTTAACGAAGCCCGCCGCTACGTGGAGAACGCCCAAACCATCTTGAAAGAACATGGAAATCTCGACTATGAGACACAACTCTATCAGGACCGCAAATACGTACGGATGGCTGGCAACACCCTTTGGAACGGAGTGCTGCTCATCCTTGACGCCGTGTTCCATGTGAAAAGCGTCGGACGGCTACATCCCGATGTCATCGACTATCGGGATGAGGTGGCGAAACGAGACAAAAAGTTACTCGCCTTGTTCAATACGGCCTACGAAACCATCCATGTTTATATGGGCTATGACGGAAACCAGGAAAAAACCGTCAGTGGAGCGGGGTTGCGCCTCGCCAACGACATCATTGATCGGTGCTCAAGAATGTTGAAATAACACTTGGAACCTTGGCAGACTTGGTGTATGCGCAGGACTGAAAATCCTGAGAACGTGGTTCGAATCCACGAGGTTCCACAACT
>CAMKAR010000197.1 GCA_946410535.1 uncultured Bacteroidales bacterium | reverse complement strand
CATGGTCACCGTGGGTGGCGTGATTCCCGCGCAGGACTACCAGTTCCTCTACGACCACGGCGCTGTGGCCATCTTTGGCCCCGGCACCGTAATCAGCGACTCGGCCATCAAGATGCTGGATCTGCTGATGGAGGCCCGCAAACAGGCGTAAATCCATTAGACGTTGCGCGCAACGTCTCTACAGTGTGAAAAAGAAAATCCCGTCATTCGTGGCGGGATTTTTCATTTGTGTAGCTTGTCATTAATGGTCTTGCGCAACTGCATAACGGCATCATAATCTGCATCAATCTTTTGGCGGACGGCGTCAGCATTGAAAGGCTCGAAAAACACGGCATCGGCTTTCATCACGTCGCGCTTGTGCTCGTCGAAATAGATGGCATCGGCCACCGCCTTGGCCTTTTGTGGTTCGCCCTCGTTTAGGTAAATGTAGGCCAAGTTGAGATAGGGATACACATAGTTGGGACTAACGCGGATGGCCTCCTTGAGGTAAAACTCGGCTTTTTCAAGGTTGTGTGCGGCATGGTATTCAACCAAACCAAGGTCGTTGAGGTTTTCCTTGCAATATGGAGCTTCATGATAGGCCTTTCGGAAACCGTTGATGGCCTGCGGATTCCTCGTCTGTTTTTGCGCTTTGCCTATATACCAATGCACGGGCAGCCCCACAGGATCAATGCTGTAGAAGACCGAAAGGGCTTGGTTCCCATAGCGTTCCACGGCTTTCCAGTCGTTGGATTTCAAGGCTTGCTGCATCTTGAATGTGTTGCGGTCGCCGCTCAAACGGAACCCGCCAACGGTGATGAGTATGACTGCAAGGGCCAACAACACGATGTTCCAACCTTTGCCAAGCGTTTTCTGCTTGCCGTTGGCGATGAGTTGGAACAGATATGCCATAAGGATTCCATTCCAAATGATGTGCTCGATGCGGCTGTTGGGGAAGTCGAAGAGGGCGTTGACGTTGCTTCCGACGAAGAGGCTCAAGACGATGGCGCCATAGAGGAAGTCTTTCCTGCTTTGCGTTTTGCAGAGGGCGAAGAACGAAAGAACGACCAGAGGGACAAGGAAAGCAACGTAGAGAAGCAGTCCGGGGTAGCCGGTTTCGGCCAACAAGCCGAGATATTCGCTGTGTGGCTTGGTGAAGTTGATGTTCCACACGTCGGCGCGGTAGAGACCTTTGAGGCCGGTTTCGGGGAAATCGATTTGCCAGTTGCCGATGCCGCAACCTGCCACAGGGTGTTTGTCGGCAATGCGGTAGGTCTTGTCCCACAGCAGGCAACGTTCGGCCAACGAGGAGGTACTCAGCACGTTGTGTTCAATTTCGCTCTTTTCCGATGTGTGCGGCACCGATCGGTCGGCAAACCATCGCAGCCCGATGGTGAGGAAGGCGTAGACGACAACGATAGAAATGAGAAGTAGAGGCCCCTGAGCCTGCGGTCCCTGAGGCCCATCGAAGGGGCGAAGGGCCGTTCTTTCTGGATTGCTTCGTCGTTCCTCCTCGCAATGACGGGAACGTGTCAACAGTAAAACCGTGAAGCAAACAACGGCAGCAATCATACTTAGCATCACCGCCCGCGATTTCAGCAGGACGACGAGGGCGACATTGGCGACAAACACGACGACTGTGAGCCACCTCAGCAGTTTGTTTTCGAAAACGGAGAATGATGTAAGCAGGAAGCCAGAAAGGATAAACAACATAATGGCCAAAAGGTTCTTGTGCCCGCTGATGCCGCTCACGCGGTAAAGCTGGTCGAAGCTGAAACTCTCGATGAGATCAAGTTGGACAATGGTAAAGAACAGATATATGGCCAAGATGATGGCTGCACTGATCCATAATGCCTTTTGGGTAGGTTGTTTGTTGGTCGACAATAGGCTGTAAAAGACGATGACGATGAGCGGGGTAAGCAGTTGCGTGGAGAAAGCGAAAACGGCTTCAGCGGTGTTGGTGGCCCAAAGTATGGAAGAGCCGCAGAGAAGGGTAAAAACCAAGTAAATGTAAAACACAGGGGTGTTGGGAACCTTCCAGCATTTCTTGCCAATGAGGGCGAAAAGGAACAAGATTGCCAGACCTGTTGCAGCAGCAACAAATCTGGCAATCAAGAATTTATCATAGAGGTTAGGCAGCCCGATGACGCAACTCACGATGATGCCTATGGCAATGCAGGCTGTGCGTGTCGTGTGGCTGTTCATCCTGAAAAATCAATATGTTTCGTGCTCTACAACGTTTCCGTAGCGTATGCTATCGGTTTTATATCGGGCGTATGTCCGGATGTAATACTTGGTGTTGGCCGACACGTTATAAATGTTGCCATAGAAGTCGTACCATTCACTACCACCTGTTGGAGTGGCAACCGTGACGCAAAAGTCGGATTCAAACTGCGGATATTCATTGGTGGTGCTATAGCAGAAGCCAACTTGATTGACCACTTCGGGCCTGTTGCAGTGCATACTACCATAGGCTTCGATATAGTGGTCGCTCCAGTAGTTGACATAGGTGCTGAGTTCTAACAATAAGGGTGTCTCGGAAGTGGTGAAGCTAAAGGTTTCGCCGTAGAAGAAGGAATAGCCATTGGGAAAGTAGTAAAAATCAGGGTTGCTTCCTTCGTCCCAGGCCACAAAGGCACGGTAATAATATGTCGTGTTGGGACTTAAGCCTTGACAATAGACTTGGTAAACGCCATTCTCATCGTCATAGCCAATTTCATATCCGACACAGTCCTCAATGGTGAAATCGGGTTGAATGCTAAAGCAAATGCCGGCCATATAGTTGGATACGCCAAAGGGTTCCACCTTGGCACCGGCTTGGAAAGATTGTGCAGTGATTTCTGTAGCCTCAATGGTGGTGACAGGCGAGGCCGAGGGGGCATCGGCACCGAGGGTGGTGAAGGTCTTGTCTTCGCCGTAGCAGTATTCGGTGCCGTATTTGGCGAAACCGCGCACATGATACTGCGTGTTAGGCTCAAGGCTGGCGATGAAGCATTGGTAGGGCTGCGAACACCTGTAGGTCTTCGCGCATTGGCCGTCGATGGTGGGGGTTCCTGTTTTGCTCCAGCATACGCCGAGTTCAAGCAGCAGTCCGGCATCGTCGGCGGTCACTTCTGCACCGAGTGTGGCGGTGCCACTTGTGATGAAGGTGGGGTCGGCGGTGGTGACCACCACATTTTTGGTCACCTGTTGTGGATCGTCAACGGGTTTGCACGAGGCCAAGGCCAATAGCAAGGCCGCTGCTATAAAGGTTAAGGTTTTCGTCGTTTTCATATCGTTAGTTTTTTAATATTCAAAGTAAAACACTTGTTTGTCGTCGGGGTCGTAGGCTTCGTACACGGTCTGTAAGACGGGGTATTTGTCGCGGTCGTACTGGTAGGCGAAGCAGATGGTGTCGGCGTCATCGTCGTCCTTCATAATGATGGAGGTCACGTTGTTCTTGCTGAAAGTGGGGTGTCCGTAGGTGAAGTTGACCAAATAGTCTTCAATCCCGCCCATGAGTCCGTACAGAGGGCAGTTCTTGTCGTCGTATTGCAGCAAGAATTCCAAATATTCGCCGTCGCCCGTAAAGACGATCTTGCTGATGTTGTCGCCATTCCACGTCAGCAGCAGGGCGATGGTGTAGGTTTCTTCCGTGTGGCGTTGGTCGGCCATCCGTTGTTCGCATTGGGCAATGCTTTCGCAGACGTTTGGAGGCAGCAGGTGCGATAGGGGATTGAGTCGCAATTGGGTGCCTTCTTTTTTATAGGTGTCGTAGAAAGTGCCAGTCATCTTGCTGATTTTGTTGCCGTCGTAGCTTATGGCCCAGGTGCATGCGATGGCGTTGCGGTAGAACACGGTGGCCGATTTCAGGTGGTCGCCGTCGTATTCGTAGGTGATGTACTCGGAGTTCGTGTAGTTGTCGACGCGTGTGATCCTATTGTTTTCGTAGGTGAAATTTTCGATCCATCTGTCGTCTTTCTTGAAGTCGTAGTCCGTATAATGCGTGATGGAGCTGAGCTTGTCTCCGTTCCATTCCCAATGTTGGAAAGGCTCTTTTTCCGCGTTTCTCCACGAGTAGTAGATCTGCTGGATTTTCTTTTTCGGAGTGTATGTTCCGGTTTTGTCTTTTTGGCAGGATGTGAGGGAGGCTAACAAAAGCAGTCCCAACACGATGCGCAGTGGCTTGAAGTTTTTCATGTCTTTTTTATTTAGTTTCACTTGAATGTTTGCTGCAAAAATAACGCATTTTTCCATTCATGGTGCATTATGGAAGCCCATTACAAACTTTTCGGCGGAAAAATTTTCTTAAAATGTTGATAATAAGAAAAGTAAGAAAAACGCTTTACAAACTTTTCAGGGTCTTATTTCAGCGTTTTCAGCCATTTCCACTGGAAAATGAGCATGTAGAACACGCCTATCGTGATGGCAGCGTCGGCGAAGTTGAAGATGGGGCGGAAGAAGATGAAATGCCCGTCGGGACCGAAGAAGAACTCGGGCAGCCACGAGGCGTTTTCCCGCGCCACGTCAATAATCGGGAAATACAGCATGTCGACCACGCGCCCATGCAGCCAGCCGGCATAACCACCGCCGTCGGGGAACATAGTTGCGATTTGCGTGTAGGTGCTCTCGCTGAAGATGCGCCCGTAGAACACGCTGTCGATGATGTTGCCCATGGCACCCGCCGTGATGAGGGCG
>CAMKAR010000196.1 GCA_946410535.1 uncultured Bacteroidales bacterium | reverse complement strand
CAGGAGCCCTTTGGTTTCCCATGGCCGCCGATACGCCAAGTTGCAAGTCGATTTACAAACTTTATTTCTAAAGCGAGTACTTTTCAATGATTAAATCGTCATGAACGGGGCAATTTATTCCCCGAAAAAACACGCCTCATCGCTGTAAAAATAGACCACTTCATCTGCGGGGATTGAAATCGCCCGATAACGTATTGTCGTCCTTTCAGGACTCCTTAGCATCTGGCTGCATGAATAATTACATTTTCATCATTTTATGTTGCAAAAAAAAGAAGTCACCTGTCCCATATCGCGGTACATGTTCACAGTTTTTCCATTTTTTCCACTTTTCGGCCTTGCATCAGTTCTTCAGGCAACCAATGGGCACCACGAAAACACCGTCTTTTCTGCGGTAGGCATAACTCCACAACTGACTTTCATTCCACCTGCCCTACTTTTTTGCGTCATTATCCAAAACAACTCACTATCTTTGCCGCCAAATTTTCTATTCTATGAAAAAGCTATCACTATTCCTAACACTGCTTTTCGCAACAGTATTTACGTCATTTTCACAAACGGCCATCACTGAATCGCAAGCCCGCCGAATCGCAGCGGCATTCACGGCCACACGTGCTTTCGACACGCAAGAGATTCAGTTGGTTTCGGCCAACCAAATCTATATCTATAACATTGGTACACAAGGATTTGTTATCGTTTCGGGCAATACCGTCCTGCCGCCCGTCATCGGCTGGTCGGGCCAAGGCACCTTTCCCGACCTGACAGATGCCCCCGATAACGTGGCCGCGTGGATCAACCATTATGGCGAGATGATTGATTTCGCCGTCGCCTACGGCATTGCGCCCGAGGCTGACGTCAAACAACAATGGGAAGAAGCCGAAAGAGGTGTTTTTGGAGCCAAGAACGCCACAACGGTCAGCCCCTTGGTAAGCACTCGCTGGAACCAGGATTGCTATTATAATGAGTATTGTCCGGCCACCTCTGGCGGCTGGTGGGGCGGTCCGTGCGGACACGTCTACGCGGGCTGCGTGGCCTGCGCCATGGCCCAGGTGATGAAGTTCTGGGATTATCCCGCAACCGGCTTTGGGTCACATAGTTACGTCCACAGTCAATACGGTGAACAGAGTGCCAACTTCGGTGCCACCACCTACCATTGGGACGAGATGCCCAACGAGGTGTGGAGCCACAACGATGCCGTGGCCACCTTGATGTACCACTGCGGCGTGAGCGTCAACATGAACTACTCGGCTTCGGGTAGCGGCGCCATGTCGCGCGACGTGGAGACCGCCGTGCGCTCCTATTTCGGCTACTGCGGCGCGAAATACCGCGAAAAAACGACATACAACCAAGAGGCTTGGAACGCCATGCTGCGTGCCGAACTCGACCAAGGGCATCCCATGTACTACAGCGGTGCCAACGGCGACAGCGGCCACGCCTTCGTTTGCGACGGCTACGACGACAGCGACCGCTTCCACTTCAACTTCGGTTGGAGCGGCAGCAGCGACGGCTACTACACCACCACCGACGTGAACGGTTTCAACCAAGGCCAGGCGGTGGTGACCAACATGGTGCCGATGAACATCCAAGCCGACGAAAACGGCATTATCTACGTCAGTGCCGACGGTACGGGCGATGGCTCGTCGTGGGAAAACTCCACCAACAAGCTGCAATATGCCACTGCCCTTTCGAGCGGCGGCGGCACCAAGGTATGGGTGAAGGCTGGCACCTACTACGGCGACACCACCGACCCCGAAGGCGCTTTCAACATCTCGGAGAGCAACCGCATCTATGGCGGTTTTGAAGGCAACGAGCCAGCCGACTACGACCTCTCGCTCCGCGACTTCGACAAGAACGCCACCATCCTCGACGGACAAGGAGAGCGGCGCGTGCTGCTTCAAGACCAAGCCTTCAGCTCGGGCAGGGAAGCCGTCTGGGACGGTTTCACCATCCAAAACGGTGCGACGGGCAGCGGCGCAGGCGTCTATCTTAATAATTATGTCACGCTTTCGAATTGCAATATCGTCAGCAATACCGCCACCATGTTCGGCGGCGGCGTCTATATCAACTCGACGGGCGGCACAGCCAAAGTCAACCTCAGCAATTGCGCCATCACCGACAACAGCGCCTCGATGGGCGGCGGCGTGTGCGACCGCATCGGGGCAACCTACACCAACTGCAGCATCAACAACAACACCGCCACGACCAAGGGCGGCGGCCTATACCTTTATAATAATACCGAGCCGACCTTCAAGAGCTGCATCTTCGCCAACAATACGGCCAAGGAAGCCGGCGGCATGTATGCCCGAGGCAAATTCACGGCCTACAACTGCGATTTCGTGATGAATCTTGCCACGGAGAGCATCGGAGGCATCTACCACGAGGAGCGCCACAACAAATACTACAACTGCATTATCTGGGGCAATGTGGCCAACGGTCAGCCGAGCCAGACCGACGGCGTGAGCGACTACGAATATTGCGCCGTGCAAGGCGGCGTGGAGGGCACCGAAAACATCAACCTGCCAGCGGCCAACAACGGTGCAGAGCCAGGTATGTATGTGCGCTTCAACACCCCCGCCAGCGGAGCCGGTGCCGACTACCACAACAGCAACTGGTCACTGAAATCGAGAAGTATTTGCCTCAATGCGGGCAAGCCCAACACCACGGGATTGGGCAACACTGATATTTACGGCAACCCACGCCTTCAGAAAGGCCGCGTCGACATTGGCGCTGCCGAGAGTTGCGCCTCGCTCACCAAGATTGAGGATGTGCTTTACGAAAGCGACTTCCCCTACTGGTTCTTCAGCCGCCCATTGACCGAGCCTGGCTATTATACCGCCGTGCTCGACGGACAGGATTGCGACAGTGTCATCGGCCTCACGCTCGATGTTTTATTGGACGTTTCGGAAACGGGAAACGAGAAAGTCAACGTTTGGCCAAACCCGACGGATGGTATGCTGCACATCGAGGCGGAAGGCATCGAAGCCATTGAGGTGCGCAACCTCCTGGGCCAATTGGTTTTGCAAGCCAAAGAAACCAACGCCATCGACTTGAGCGACCTCGAAAACGGGGTTTATTTCTTGATTTCCAGAAACAAAAACGGAGCAAAAACCATCACAAAGGTGGTCAAAGAATAACACCGTGAAAAAGCTCGCCCATGTTTTAGCCATGGTTCAAGGACCAAATCGTCAGGCTAATTCACATGGGGGTTGCCTTGGATTAGGAGAGACATGAGGAAAGCATCCACCAAAGGATTGCGGATAAATAATGTTTTTTTCACTGTTTTTGCATTTCATATCCAAAAAATGTATAATTTTGCTTTCTGTAAAAAGCAAATTTATATCAAAAACGCTTTCCACAAAAAGCAAAATAGAAAACAAAACGCTTTCTACAGAAAGCAAAAATGACGATTGGAAGAATGGAACAGCTATACGAAAAACAAGATGCCATGCTCAATGCCACAAGAATGGACATTGTGAGAAGCTTCATGGGGCATGTCAACTGGGAAGCGCCCATGCTTTGCATCAGAGGGCCAAGGGGAGTGGGCAAATCGACGTTGCTCAGGCAGTACGTCAAGCAGCATTTCGAGGCGGGAAGTGAAGCCGTGCTTTACTGCTCGATGGACTTCGTTTATTTCAGCCAACATTCCATATTGGAAGTGGCCGAAAAATTCTACAAGCATGGTGGCAGGCTGCTGATTTTGGACGAAGTTCACAAATATGAGAAGTGGAGCCGGGAAGTGAAGGAAGTGGCCGAAATCTATCCCAATTTGCAAGTCATGATGAGCGGATCGTCGCTACTGAAACTCATCGATGGCGATGCCGACTTGTCGAGAAGATGCAGGGGCTACTACATGCCAGGCCTTTCGTTCAGGGAATACCTTCAATTCTATAAAGGTATAGTGATTCCCGTGCATCCCTTGGAAGAGGTTTTGGAGCACCCCAAAGCCATCGCCGCCGAGGTGAATGCGGTATGCAGGCCCCTACAACATTTCCATGAGTATCTCAAATTCGGCTACTATCCATTCTATCTGAAAAACCCCATCGACTACTATCCGTTGATTGAGCAGATCGAAAACTATGTGATCGACGTCGAGTTGCCGCAACTGAGAAAAGTGAACCCAAGCAATTGCAGGAAAATCAAGGCTTTGCTGAACGTGTTGGCGCAACAGGTACCCTACGACGTAGACATCACAAAGATGGCTTCGGCCATTGAGTTGCAAAGAAACACGGTCATCGAATACCTCAACCATCTCAACGACGCGAAACTCATCCAAATGCTATACAGCGACCTCGTTTCAGTGAAAAAGATGCAGAAGCCCGACAAAATCTACCTTGAGAATCCTAACCTTCTGTATGCCTTAGCCTCTACGCCAGTCAAGATTGGGACCGCCCGCGAGTGCTTTGCCGTGAACCAGCTGAGCTACCAACACACTGTTGAATACGGCAAGCAGCAAGGCGACTTCAAGGTGGATAGCAAATGGACTTTTGAAGTGGGCGGCGAGACCAAGACCTTCGACCAAATCGCCGACCTGCCTAATTCGTATGTATTAGCCGATGACATTGAATCACCAAAAGGAAACAAACTGCCGCTATGGATGATTGGAATGACTTATTAAATTAACTATCAAAGGAAAAAGAATATGAAAACAGCCTATTTCTCAGCAGGATGCTTTTGGGGCGTGGAGTACTACTTC
>CAMKAR010000195.1 GCA_946410535.1 uncultured Bacteroidales bacterium | reverse complement strand
GCTTCCAATATAGAGTTCATCACCACGGGTAGCATCGGGAGCCTCATTTCCGACGACGATGATTCCCGTGATGATGACGAAGATTTTAAGGAAGATGCCAAAAGTAGCGATTATGGCCTTATCATCATTGACGAGAGCCATAACTTCAGAAACAATTGGACGCAGAAATATGCAACGTTAGATAATCTGATTGATAGAATCCAATTGCAGACAGGTTCACAACCGTTAATCGGTTTGTTGTCGGCCACGCCACAAAACAACTCGCCGCAGGATTTGAAAAACCAGATTTATTTCTTCCAACGTTCCCACAATTCAACCACGCTTCCCGACATTCCCGGAGGCAAGCTGGATTCCTATTTCAATGAAAAGCAAAAGCTATTCAACGACAACCGAAATGTCGACACTCCTGAGGCTCGCAAGATCATCAAGGAAATTGCTGCCGACATCCACGATAAGGTTTTACAGTATTTGATGGTAAGAAGGACTCGCAAAGATATCAAGAATCAATATGCCGAAGATAGCGATCAGTTGAAATTCCCAGCAGTGAAAGGTCCTATAGCTGAGCGATATACAATGAGTGCTAAGCTTTCAAAGCTTTTCTACGACACCGTTTTTGCCATCGTGGGAGATGCAGATGACGACGAAAAGCCAATAGGCTATTATCGTTACGCTGCCATCAGTTACCTCATTCGGGAAGAAGACAAGAAACTGTTTGAGAAACGCAACCTTAAAGTGGAGGACATCTCTGCCCGGTTGGCACATATCATGAAGCTTCTTTTGGTCAAACGATTGGAAAGCAGCTTCCCGGCATTCCTCAAATCTTTGGAAAACTTGAAACGGAACACCCAAAACATGATTGACATGCTGAATGCCGATACGGTGTTTATCTGCCCAGAGATTGATGTCAACGAAACGATACAAAAGGAAGGTGGTTTGGAAAAGGCTATTCCTGTCTTGCGCAAGAAAATTGGAAAGAAAGGCGGAAACAACAGGGAATTCCGAGCCAAAGACCTGAAGAAAGACGAATACCTTGGATTGCTAAAGCAAGACATGGAGCTTATTGACAAGCTCTGCAAACGCTGGAAAAAGAATACTGAAGACCCGAAATTCGACAAGTTCATGGCTATCTTGGATACCGAATTGTTCAACCCCGAAATCAACAATCCTCATCGTTTCGACAGCCCGCGATTGGTCATCTTCACCGAAGCACTTGACACCATGCAGGCCTTGGCCTCTTTTGTGAAAGAGGATGGGCATCGTCCTTTGGTGATTTCCGCCAGAAACAGGGATGAGTTGCAAGGAGAAATCGTTGCCAATTTCGATGCGAACCTGCCCAAAGAAGAGCAGCTTGATGATTATGATGTGATCATCACGACGGAAGTGTTGGCCGAAGGCGTCAATCTGCACCGTGCCAACGTAATCCTAAATTACGATGCGCCTTGGAACGCTACCAGACTGATGCAGCGCATCGGCCGCGTGAACCGCATAGGCTCAAAGGAGGACTTCGTTCATGTCTTCAATTTCTATCCTTCGGAGGATGGAGAAAAGATCATCAATTACTTGCCGAAAGCGTATGCCAAACTCCAGGCTTTCCATACGATGTTTGGCGAAGACAACAAGGTGTTCTCTGAAATGGAGGAACTGTCGGAGGCTGATTTGAACAATCTCGTTGATGGCGACACCTCTCCGTTTGCCCCTTATATCAACGAATTGAAACGGTTTGCGGCAGAGCACCCTGAGCGTTACCAAATCATTTGCGCAACTGAAGCCCGTCAGCTTGGCGGCTTCCGCGTGATGGGACTGAACCAAGACATGTTCTTCATAGGTGCACAGAACCATCAATTTGTCCATATCTTGATTGACCACGACGCAAATGCGCAAATCGTGTCACCATTGCGCTTTATCCAAGCCTTTCAAGTGACTGACGACAAGAATCCAGTTTTTGTGAAAGCCGACTTGCAAAAATATGAGGAGAAGGCGCAGCTTGCCATCAACACTTTCAACGCTTTCATTACCCAATCAAAAAAGGCGAAGGATGCCAAGAAAATCATGAAAAGCTTGGAGCATTGGAAATTCATCTTGGGTCAACTCACCGACAAGGAAGCAAAACTGGCAATGAAGAATGTGCGCAAGGCCATCGAAAACCAAAACTCCATTGCCATCAAACTGACCAAGCAACTTTATGATGACCTGCAACAAGGCCAACAGAGTTTGTTCGGATTGGATGTAGACGTGAATGAATATGTAAAAGCTACATTCGTACATATTTCCAAAGAAGTCAAACAGAAGTACGGCGAGCCGTATGTCTCGATTTATCAAATTTCAAATGAAGAATAAACACATAAAGCTATATGACTAAAAAAGAAGCACTTCAATTATTTGAGCAAAAAAAGGTTCGCACGGTTTGGGACGATCAGGAAGAGAAGTGGTACTTCTCGATAGTGGATGTGTGTGCTGTTCTAACGGAAAGTCCCAACCCTCGAAATTATTGGAAAGTGTTGAAACACCGTTTGGCCAAGGAAGGAAATGAAACGGTTACAAATTGTAACCAGTTGAAGCTCCTTGCAGAGGATGGCAAGAAACGGCTGACGGATGTTGCTGATACAGAGCAGCTTTTTCGTATTATCCAATCAATACCCTCGCCTAAAGCGGAGCCTTTCAAGCAATGGATGGCGCAGGTGGCCAGCCAACGTTTGGACCAGATGCAAGACCCAGAATTGAACATTGACCAAGCCATTATCGACTATAAGCGTTTGGGATATTCTGACGCTTGGATTAACCAGCGCATCAAGTCCATCGAAGTGCGTAAGGAACTGACCGACGAATGGAAGCGCACTGGAGTACAGGAAGGTTTGGAATATGCATCGCTCACCGACATCATCACGCGCGAATGGAGCGGATTTACCACCAAGCAATACAAAACCTATAAAGGATTGAAGAAAGAGAGCTTGCGCGACAACATGACCAACCTTGAAATCGCGCTAAACATCCTTGCTGAAGCCTCGGCTGCGGAATTATCGAAGCAACGCGACCCAAAGGGCTTCAGAGGGCAAAAGCAAGTGGCCAAGGATGGCGGCAGCGTGGCCAAAGCCGCCCGCAAGCAACTGGAAAACCAGTTGGGACACAGTGCGATTTCTCCATCCAAGGCCAGCGACTACCTGCTTCCTGAAGAAACCGAAGAAAGTGTAGAATGACAAAACATCAGACTATGAATGCCAACCAGATAAAAAACCACTTATCGCAAGTCTTTGAACAAGATTATCAAGGATATGATTGTTTCATCAAGAATGTAATCGACACAGTTTTCACTGGTGAGGATGCGTTTGAGGCATTGCCAGTCCCAGAGGACTACCTCACCGATGAAAACAGGGAAAGAGCCAATGACAATGGCATCTTGCAAATCTTGAAAGTGGGAACCATTGACGCGGAAGAACCGATAGAAGTGTTCGATATCACCTTGAGCGACAAAAAGGAGTTACAATACAACCGTGTTGGCATCCAACAATTTGTCCGTAGTTCCTTGTTCCCTTTCACAAATGCTTTCATGCTCTTCCACAACAAGACAACGGAAGGCAAAGACTGGCGTTTTTCTTTTGCATACAAGGCAACCACTTTGGCAGGGATGACACCCGCCAAGCGTTATACCTATCTGTTTGGCAAAAACCATCGCGCCCGCACAGCTTCAGAGCGTTTCGCCAAACTGGCCGATGAGGAGAAAACCACACAGAACCTGCTGAATGCTTTCTCAGTCGAGGCGTTGAGCAAGGATTTTTTCGATAAGTACAAGGAACAATATGATATTTTCTGCAATTTCCTGTACGACCACAAAAGTGACACTAACTATTTCGGCAGCGAGTTTGCACAGTGGAACGACAAATACTTGCGCGACTATGTGAAGAAGATGATGGGGCGCATCACTTTCATCTATTTCTTGCAACGCAAGGGCTGGATGAATGGCGACATGGAGTATATGCAAAACGCCTTCCAACGCTCTCCTGTCCAAGATGATTACCTCGACAAGTTCTTGGAACCGCTCTTCTTCGGTGTGCTGAACACCAAGCCCGAAAACAGGAAACAGCTCTTTGAGTCGGAAGGTTGGGAAATGTCATTGCTCGACGAATGGAAGGATGTTCCTTATTTGAACGGAGGCCTGTTTGAACGCGACGACTATGACAAGCCCAAGTCGAGGTTCACAGCCACGATGTTCAAGCAACTGTTTGATTTCTATTCAAGCTACAACTTCACCATCGACGAGAATGACCCCGATGATGCCGAAGTGGGCGTTGACCCTGAAATGCTTGGCCATATTTTTGAGAACTTGTTGGAAGACAACAAGGACAAGGGGGCATTTTACACGCCGAAGGAGATTGTGCAATACATGAGTCAGGAAAGCATTGTTCAGTATCTAAAAACCCACACCGAAGAAGCCTTGCATCCCGCCATTGACGAACTGATTAAGGGAAAGAAGGTGAATGATTTGTTGCAGAACAAAGCTGTTGCTTCTGCTGTATATTCCTTGTTGGAAGAAGTGAAGGTGTGTGACCCTGCCATTGGTTCTGGAGCATTCCCAATGGGCGTGCTGAATGAGCTTTATCATGCGCGTTTGTTGCTGCATAGCTTCACCAAACCCACGCAAGAGTTTTCGCCCTCCAATGTGAAACGCGAAATTATTCAGAACAACATTTATGGTGTGGATATTGAAAAGGG
>CAMKAR010000194.1 GCA_946410535.1 uncultured Bacteroidales bacterium | reverse complement strand
GACGTTTCGAAGGCTACAAGGAAGTCGCATTGGAGTATGCTTTTATGCTGGATGTATTGAAAAACGATTGAGTTTGACCAATTTTTTGTACTTTTGAAGCCCAAATTGAAATGATATGAAAAGATTAGCATTGATATTAGCTGCCATCGTTTTGGCTTTCAACGGTTTTGCACAGAAGCAACCCAAGTTTACCGTTGAGGATGCCAAACAGTTTTATCGCACCATGCAGGGCGACTACACCGTTATCGTGAACGATTCGACGACAGCGCAAGCGCACTTCACACCCATTTGGGAGAGCATGGGCGACCCGTTCCAATGGCTTTATCTGGAGGTTTCCATGAATGATAAGGTCATACTCCAGAAGATCCTCGAAATGAAACCGAAGAATGAGAAATTGTATCGTGTGTATATCCACGACTTAAAAGACCCCAAGCAGTTTGCCGGTAAATGGGCCAACCGTAACTATTTCGATGGTTTCAACACCAGCATTATCAAGAGCGGGAAAAGAGTCACTTTCGTCAAGACGCACGATTTTTCGTACCAAACGCACAATATAATGAGAATCAGCTCAATCGATTGCTTCCCGAAAGGCGATTTGCTGCACTTCAAGTTTGTGCAGGAGGACGAGCGTTTCTACATCAAGCGTGTGCCAAAGGGGACGAACAGGATCTTTGTATACCAAGGCTTGAAGGAATTGACGGACTAAAAACGGTTCCTTCGGTCGCCGAGTCTGTCAGGGCATTGTTATAGTCGTTTTTTGACAATATTTTCCTTGATTCTTCGTTTCAAAAACATGAAACAAAGAATAATGATTTTTGCCGTGTTGTTGCTCGCATTGGGAGCTACGGCACAAAACGTGACCATCACCGGACGGAGCAACAAGACGAATACACTGACGCGGCTTTTCGTCTACGAAGATCTCATCAATGACCATGGCACATTGCTCGGCCAAGGCAAGACCGACCCACAAGGCAACTTTATCCTCGAAGGCAAGGTGGACGAGATTCTTCCCGCCCGCATCTATGTCGGCCTGGACTACGTCGACCTCATCCTCTCCCCCAACGCCACCTACGACATCGAAATCATCGTGCCCGAGCAAAAGGAGAACGTCTCCTATTTCGAGAAGGAACTGCCCACCATCCGCGTGAAACGCGCCACCGACAAGGGTGTGTACCGTCAGTTAGTGCTCGCCGAAGAGATTTTCAACACCTACCTCATCGAACACTTCAACCAGATCTACCGAGGCCGTCAGTTGCGCTACCTTGACTCCATCCAAAACACCATCGACCACGAAATGCCCGACCTCAAGTCGGATTATGTGAAGAATCACATCCGATATAAGACCGCTTCCATTCGTCTGGCTATCAGCACCGACGGCGGCAAGAAGACCATTAACGACTACTACAACGGGCAACCCGTTCTTTACACCCAAAGCGCCTACATCGACCTCTTCAAGGAACTCTTCGACGGTTATTTCAACAGCACGGCCTACGATATCCACCGCTTGAACAATGCTTTCGCCGAAGGGCCCACCGCCTTCAAGAAATACCTCGACACCGACCCGCTAATGGCTAAAAACCCGCGCTTGGCCGAACTCATCACCATCTTTAACGTGCAGAAACTTTGCTACGGCGACCGACGTACCAGCCGTTTGGCCAAAGACCACCTTAATTATATAAAGGCGCAGACCAAATACACTGAGCACAAGGCCATCATCAGCAACTTTTTCGAGAAATTCAACCGATTAGCCACTGGTGCAACCGCCACCGACTTCACGCTGAAAGACCAAAACGGAAAAGACATTCAACTCACTGACTATAAGGACAAATTGGTACTTTTACAGTTTGTGGATGGTATGTCGCCCGTCGGTGAGCGACAGCTTTCGGAACTGCGCAGTCTGCACCACCAGTGGCAGGACTCGGTGCAAATCCTCACCATTGCCACACACGACAAAATGGCGTTCTTCAAGCAATATTTTGAGGAAAAGCGGCAGGACTGGCCCCTCCTCGACCTTGGCGACAACATCCTACTGCTCGAAGCGTACAACGTGCGCACCTTCCCCGAGTACATCCTCATCACACGCGGCACCAAGATTGGCGAAGCACCGGCACCGAGCCCAGAGCGGTATTTGGATGAACGCGTACGGCGACTTTACGGGAAGTAAGAAACGGAAATAGTCCTTTTTTTCGCACAAAAAACATGGAAAAAGTCCCTTTTTTGAGCCAAATTTTATAGAAAAAGTCCCTTTTTATTGTGTGAATGGATTGACAAACAACGATTTGAAAATTTTAAAGTTTTAAAGCGTATTATTGTGTATTTTACGCAAAGAACTTCGTGCGTGACATGGAAGAGCTGGTGATTCCTGAGATAAAACTTTATCAAGACGTCTGATTTTCCACTTCCGTCCGCAAATCATCCAAAACCTTGCCGTTATAACTGAAAAACTTTGGGCCTTGATACGCTCCTGATGTGTTACGTTTTTCAGCGGGCATAAATGTCCCCACGAATGGCGATAGTTTATAGATTCTTCCTTCG
Source organism: uncultured Bacteroidales bacterium (assembly GCA_946410535.1). The sequence continues at coordinate 2,180 of CAMKAR010000194.1, read as the reverse complement.
TATTCAATCTGATCATCTCCAGCGACTTTCACTTTAATGCCCGTAGGAATAAAAGTCAAAATTGCCCCAATCGGAATGTTTACCATACTGAACTTAAAACGAGGCCTTGTTTTCTTGTGAGGCTCTCCCTCCTTTGTCTCTTCACACTTTTGAACAGGTTGATTGTCCTTATAGAGAACAACTTCCGCATCATCGATTGTAGAAGCAATATCATTAAAGATATCAAGAGCTATTTGAGGAGCAACATTAAAGAACTCGCGGTTTTGGCGAATGCGCAAATCCGTAAGACGATCGATGGTTTTATGGACCAATTTTTCAACCTCATTATACTTGCAGGTTTTCATGGTCGCAAAAATCTCAAACGGCAATGGAACAGCCGTATTGTCCAATTCCTTTGACCGCACATCGACTGGACGCGAACTCTTTCCAATCTTAACCCAATCTTCCTTGAAGTTCGGCTAAATTGATGAAAAAACTGACGCTTTTTCCAAGATACGAGACCCTGACAAACCAAATCCATATCCATTATTATTTGGCTAAAACTCGTAAAAACCCATAGTTTTAGCCATAAAATCGCGATTCGTTGGCTAAATCGATGAAAAAATCGGAGTTTTAGCTAACAAATACGGATTATTTTGTATTTTTGCCACGAAATCAATTTGGATAGTTCATGCAAAAACGAATCATCGGAAGAAAAGAGGAAATCAAGCTGTTGAACCAATATGCAGCTTCAAACAGAGCGGAATTTGTGGCTCTTTACGGTCGCCGCCGCGTGGGGAAGACCTTCCTCGTCAACCAAGTGTTCAAAGGGCGGCTCACCTTCGCCATGACGGGCATCATGGATGGCGACAAGAACGCCCAACTTCATGCCTTTTGCGATGCTTTGGATTTGTTTGGGCACCCTATGACAAAACTTCCCAAAAACTGGTACGAGGCTTTTCAGACACTCCGCCATTTTTTGATAGAAAAAATGCAAGACGGAAAGGAATGCATCGTTTTCATCGATGAATTACCCTGCTTCGAGACCCGAAAGTCGAACTTCGTCAATGCTTTGGGCTATTTTTGGAACAGTTGGGCTTCTCTGCAAGACAACCTGCTACTCATCGTATGCGGCTCGGCCACATCGTGGATGATGAAAAATGTCATTGACAACCACGGCGGACTGCACGACCGCATCACACACGAAATGCACCTCAAGGAATTCAACCTGCACGAAACAGAGGAATATCTTCAAGAGTTTGGCTTCCCTTGGGACCGGACAACGGTGTTGCAGACCTATATGGTCATGGGCGGCATACCTTATTATTTAAGCCTACTCAACCCCACCGAAAGTCTCGCGCAAAACATCGACCACCTCTATTTCCAACACAGCGGCGAGATGCAACGCGAGTTCCATAGGCTCTATAAGACGCTGTTTTCCAGCCCCGAACCTTACATTGCCATCGTTGAAGCCTTGTTCGAGAAAAAGAAAGGCCTGACACGCGAAGAAATTGCCGAAGCTGTGGGTGTTTATGCCAACGGTAACCTAACCCAAATGCTGCAAAACCTTGTCGATTGCGACATCATCCGCTTCTACCGCGTGAAAAACAAAAGCATTGCCTCGCGCAACGGGCTTTATCAATTGCTCGATTTTTATTCATTGTTTTACCTCCAGTTCATGAAAAACCGCACTACCAACGAGCTTTTCTGGTCGCAAAGCCTCAACACACCCACAATCAGCAACTGGATGGGACTTTCTTTTGAGCGAATTTGCCTAACGCACATTCCACAAATCAAACAGGCTCTGCGTATTGGTGGAATAAAAACCGAGTATTATTCATGGCGAGGCATCGACCCCGAAACAAAAAAACAAGCTCAAATTGACCTCATCATCGACCGGGCCGACAGGATGGTCAACCTTTGCGAAGCCAAATACAGCGAAAAGCCATACGTTTTGGACAAAGACGAATACAAGAAATACACCGACCGCATGGCGCTTTTTAAGCAACAAACTTCTTTTTCGGGAGGCATCATCCCCACTTTCATTACAGCAAGCGGTATGCAACGAAACGCCTATTCAGAACACATCATTGCGCAACTCACCATGGACGACCTTTTCGAGGAAATCCACTAAGCCTTGTGTTTTTCTGACTTTTTGGCACATATTTTCCACAATTCACGGAAAAACACTACCTTTGCAC
>CAMKAR010000193.1 GCA_946410535.1 uncultured Bacteroidales bacterium | reverse complement strand
AGGCTGTCAACGCCGGTGGTGTTGCCACCTCTGGCCTCGAAATCTGCCAGAACGCCGAACACCGCAACTGGACTGCCGAAGAGGTCGACAAGAACCTCCACACCATCATGAACAACATCTATGACATGTGCGTCCAGTATGGTAAGCAAGCCGACGGTACCATCAACTACGTGAAGGGTGCCAACATTGCTGGCTTCATGCGTGTTGCCAACGCTATGCTTGCTCAAGGTATCATCTAATACCAGAGTTCAAAAAACAGGTTTTGCAAGGCGGCTCCAAAAAGGCCGCCTTGCTTTTTTAGGCCAAGGCTCCTGAGCTTGTCGAAGGACTGACCTTATAATTCAACAGCAATGAAACAAACAACCCTTTGCTATCTTGAGCGCGGCAACCAATACCTCATGCTGCACCGCACCAAGAAGGTGAACGACATCAACCACGACAAATGGATTGGCGTGGGCGGCAAGTTCGAGGAAGGCGAAAGCCCCGACGACTGCATGAGGCGCGAGGTGCGGGAAGAAACGGGCTTTACCGTGACGCAGTGGCGCTATTGCGGCATCGTCACCTTCATTCACAACATCTACGAGGACGAGCACATGCACATCTTCGTCTGCACCGATTGGACGGGCGAGCAAATCGTGTGCGACGAAGGCGACCTCGAATGGATCGACAAGAGCCACCTGCTCGAACTGCCCACCTGGGAAGGCGACCGCATCTTCCTCAAGCTGATTGCTGAGCCACGCCCCTTCTTTTCGCTAAAGCTGACCTACGAATACGACAAGCTGAAAGAGGCGGTCTTGGACGGAAAACGATTGTAAATGAATTTATTTTGCGGATTTGGTACGCTTTTTGTATTTTTGCACGTTTGTAATCTGAAATACAACGAAAAATGATGGTGAATACCCGCGCCCTTAGAACCTTGACGGCTTTCGTCGTGCTGTTTTTTTGCTCAACTTCATTATTTGCCCAGACCAATTTGGTCACCAATGGCGATTTCGAGCAAACCACTGGTTTTGACTATCAAACCCTATCCGACTACGAGCGCATCTGGAGCGGCACGGTAGGAGAGGGAAAGTTCATCCATGACTACACATCGGCAGGTCATGGTGCCGGCACTTTTGGCGGTTGGCCCTCAAACCTTACGGGCTATGGCGGGTCGGGGTATTACTTGCTTTTCAACGGGTTTGGTACTGCTATCAACCCCACCAAGGCAGCATGGCGGCAACAAGTCAGCGTCACGAGTCAGACGACATACACCTTTTCGTTCCAAGTCCGCAACTTGTCGCAGTCGTTTATGGGCATCAATGCCAACCCTGCCATCATCAGGGTTAAGATTAACGGTGCGGCAGTAGGCAGCGACGTGACATTGAGTATCACCAACCATAATTGGCAAGAGGTGACACGCACATGGAATAGCGGCAATGTTACGGGAAACATTACCATCGAAATCCTCGATGTCTATACTGGCGAACCCGGAAGGGGCGACGACTTCGGCCTCGACCATATTTCGTTCACACCCAATGCGTTGTATAGCGTGGATGCCGTCGACGACTGGGATGTGGAGGCCTGCCAAAACACCGCTGTCGACATCAATGTGTTGGCCAACGACATCGTTACGCCCAACACCAACGATGCCACGGTCACGATTGTGACGCAACCCACGCATGGAACAGCCTCGGTTTTGTCCGATAAGAGAATCCGATATACCTTCGCGGGAGGCAACTATACCACCGACCAATTGAAATACCGCGTGGCCAACCACGGAGTGACGGACGAGGCTTGGGTGCACATCAACACGAGCCGTCCGCCTCAGGTGGCCAACATCACAGCCCCTGGCCCAATCTGCGCAGGCGGCGTTTTGGGCATCGCAACGCCTACCGTCGACCCTAACATGGCAGGACAATGGGAGAAAAGCACAAACCCCAACGGCCCCTATCAGGCCTTTGACCCGAACAACATCCCGCTGACGATGAACGGCAACTATGTGCGCTATTCGGCCACCAACAGCTGCGACACAGGGAGCAGCAACGCGGTGCAAATCACGGTGACCAACGGTCCGAGCTTTTCGGGACAGACACCACAATTCAGCCCGATTTGCGCAGGCGGCAGCTTGAATCTCACGCCCCCGACCTATTCAGCCAACGGCTCGCAAATCCTCAGCCAAGGCTGGGTGGCCTCGCCAACGGAAAACGGCACTTACACCGCGTTCAACCTCAACAACATTCCGGCGTCATGCAATGGCTGGTTCATCCGCTACATGGTGGAAGGCAGCTGCGGATTCGTCTACAGCAACCCCGCTCGACAACTGACAGTGAACGTCGCCCCCGAAATCACGGGGACGTTGCAAGTCCCGCCCACCATCTGCGCTGGCGATGATTTGGAGGTCGTCGTTCCTTCCTACGATGGCAACGGCACCGGCACTTGGGAAATCTGCCAGACCTCGAACGGCACCTATCAGCCGTTCAGCCCGCTGAACGTACCTGCCACCTACAACAACTGGTACCTCCATTACAAGGTGAGCAACAACTGTGGCAACGACGTCAGCGATGCGGTGCAAATCCACGTGAATGATGCGCCCACGATTGCCACGCCTGCCACGCCAACAGCCATCTGCGCCGGTGGCAGTTTCAACCTTACCACGCCCACAATACAAAACAACGGTGCGACGATTACCAGCCAAGGCTGGCAAATTGCGTCCACGCAAGGCGGCACCTACAACGCCTTCAACAACAACAATGTGCAATATTCCAGCAACGGCTATTGGATCCGCTATTATGCCGAAAACGATTGCGGTCCGACCTATAGCGCTGCCGTTCAGGTGACGGTGAACGACATCCCCGTTGTGGGTTCCATCATTGCGCCGGCAGGCATTTGCGCTGGCGAGGCTTTCAACCTGACGACCCCAACCGTGGACTGGCGTCACACCAACCAAGGCACGGGTGGTTGGGAGATTGAAATCAATGGCACTTGGCAGCCTTTGGCCAACAGCAACATCCCTTATGCCTACAACGGCTGCATCATTCGCTACAAGGCGGAAAACGGTTGCGGCACGGCATATTCCACCAACACGGTGCAAGCCACGGTGTTTTCTACCGACCCCGTCGACGAAGGCGAGATCACCGCTTGCGATGTCATCTACCATCACGGCGTTTTGTGTAACCACAACGGCGTTTATGTGGCCGACTCGGTGACGCCCAACGGCTGCACCATCCAGGTGTCGTGGAACTTCACCTTGGGCGAAGCCTACATTGCCCCGGTCGAATACCAAGAGGCTTGCGATTCATACTATTGGGCCAAGACGCATCGCACTTATTACCAAACCAACGTCTACGACACGCTCATCATGAGCAACGACCCGCAGGTTTGCGACAGCACCTTCACCCTGAACCTGACCATCAACCATGCGCCTTCCATCTTGAGCGACCTGCAAGCGCCTTCGGATGTTTGCGCAGGCAATCCTTTGCCGGTGACTGCGCCCCAGTTCCAGATGAACCATAACGGTGGCGGACAGCAGCGTTGGGAGTATGCCACCTCGGCCAACGGTCCCTACCATCCCTTCGCCCCGTCGACCTATCCGTTGGAGTATGGCAGCTATTACCTCCGTTTCGCGGTGACCAACGACTGCGACTCCACCTTCAGCAACGTGGTGCAGTTCAATGTGAACGGCATCCCCGTGATTGAAGGCCAGTTGAATGCCATCCAAGTGTGCGAAGGCCAGACTATGGACTTGCCTGAAGTGGATGTTGAGTGGCGCAACGTCAACGAAAACGACCGCGTTGGGGAGTGGCAGATGGCCAACACGGAAAGCGGCACCTATGCCCCCATCAATCCCAATATGACCATGCAATTGTCGCACAATGGCTGCTTTATTCGTTACTATGCCCATACTTCGTGCGGCACTGATATTCTCGGCCCTGTCCTCGTCACGGTGCTTTCCGCCGAAGACCAATGGTTGGAGACCATCACAGCGTGCGACTCCTACACTTTGCCCTCGGGCGAGGTAATCACAACGAGCCAAGTGGTCGACTATGAGGTGATGGAACCGTGTTTCCACATCGTACACCAGCCCGTGGTCATCAACAACAGCGACTATAAGGTGGAAGCCATCACTTGGTGCCAGGATGATTATGAGTGGCATGGACGCATTTTCTATCGTTCGGAGCAGACCCAATACGCTTGGGACACCCTCGTCAACCAGGCAGGCTGCGACAGCATCGTGGAGCTGAACCTCAACTTCGACGACTATTCCACCTTCACGCACACGCGGACGGCCTGCGGCTCCTATGTTTGGGAGATGAAACCCGACGTGACCTACACCGAAAGCACACGGGATTCGTTGTTTGTCCCTGCCGTTGGCGACGAAGATTGCGACACATGGTACTATCTTGATTTGACTTTGGGTCACGACACCTTGGTGGAAGGCGGCTATATGACGCAATGCAGCGGCTTCGTGTGGCACGGCGTTCCTTACTATGAGGATGCCGTCGTCTATGATTCCTTGCTGACCGCTGGCACCCGTTGCGACAGCATCATTGCCTACCAGCTCCACATCATCCAGCCCATCGAGCGCGACACGGCCATCGTTTCCTGCCAGCCGATTTGGTGGCACGGGCACTACTGCGAGGAGGCGGGCGACTTCGTACACACCTTCCAGTCGGAATATGGGTGCGACAGCATCGTCACCATGCACTTCAGCCTGACCGATGGCTATCATATCGAG
>CAMKAR010000192.1 GCA_946410535.1 uncultured Bacteroidales bacterium | reverse complement strand
CGTGGCAACAACGCCAACAGCATGGCCGTGGGCCTCAACCATTACCTGAAATACTATTGCATGGCGCAATACTCATGGTTTAAGGAGGAGCCGCTGCAAATCCCTGCCACGATGCCTGCTGTGCCCGAAAAGGTCAGCCTCACTGCCCGTGTGCCCGACCGTTTCTTCCTCAACTACTGCACCTATGGCTACACCATGCCTTGGTGGGGTTGGTCGCAATGGGAGCATTTCATCGACTGGATGGCGCTCAACGGCATCAACTTGCCCTTGGCCATCACGGGACAAGAATCGGTGTGGTATGAGGTGTGGAGCGACTTCGGCCTCACCGACGAGGAAATCCGAAGCTACTTCACCGGTCCGGCGCACCTGCCCTGGCATCGTATGCAGAACATCGACCGATGGGGAGGACCGCTTCCCATGTCGTGGCTCGACAACCAAAAGGCGTTACAAAAACAAATCGTTGCCCGCGAGCGCGAACTCAACATGAAACCCGTGCTGCCTGGCTTTGCCGGTCATGTGCCTCCCTGCATCACAAGGATTTATCCCGATGCGCCTTTGTCGTCGTTGGGCGACTGGGCGGGCTTCGACAGCACCTGCTGGTGCAAGTTCCTCGACCCCGAATGCGAGCTGTATGCCGAGATACAAAAAAAGTTCATCGAAAAGGAAATCGAGTTTTATGGCACCGACCATATCTATGGCATCGACATTTTCAACGAGCTTATCCCGCCAAGCTGGGAACCCGAATATCTGGGGCGCGTGAGCCGTCAGGTCTACGAAAGCCTCGAAGCCGCCGACCCTGAAGCCACCTGGCTTGAGATGACATGGCTCTTCTGGAACGAGCGCTATTATTGGGAAGTCGACAACCGCATCGAGGCTTATATCACTTCGTTCGACAAAAACAAACGCCTGCTACTCGACTACTACTGCGAGCGTCAGCCCGTGTGGGAACGCACCAACTCGTATTATGGCGTGCCCTACATCTGGTGCTATCTTGGCAACTTTGGCGGTAACTCGATGTTGGCCGGCAACCTTGACACGGTGAACGTCAGGATTGAACGCGCTTTCGAAAAAGGCGGCGACAACTTCGTCGGTATCGGTTCCACCTTGGAAGGCTTCGATTGCAACCCGTTCATGTATGAATACGTCTTCGAGAAGGCCTGGGACAACCCGCTCACGAAGGACGTCGACGCCTGGGTGGAACGCCTTGCCGACCAACGCGCAGGCAAGGAAGACCCCGAGATGCGTGCCGCGTGGAAACTGTTAGCCGACAGCATATATAATAAGGTGTCGTCGCCAGGACAGACCGTCCGCATCAACCAAAGGCCGACCATGGGCGACATCAAGGAATACAAGCAGTATTACGTGGCACCGACCTACAAATACAACAACATCGACCTCTTGGATGCCCTCGACCATATCTTGGCCGCCGACTGCAACACCCGCACACGCCATTTCGATGCCGTCAACATCACGAGGCAACTGATAGGCAACTACTTCAGCGACCTCTATGCCGACTATGTGAAAGCCTACAAAGAAGGCGATTACGAGAAACTGCACCAAGTGGAACAGACCATGACCTCCATCCTCGACGACACCGACCCGCTGTTGGCCACCGAGAGTGCCTTCCTCGTAGGTCGCTGGATCCGTGACGCACGCGCCATCGGCACGACGGAAGAAGACAAGGACTACTTCGAGAGCAACGCCCGCAACCTCATCACCACTTGGGGCGAAGAGGATGCCCTGCTCAACGAATACGGTAGCCGCGCCTGGGCAGGACTCACCGAAACGTATTATGCTTACCGTTGGAAGGAGTTTTTCAAGGACGTGAACACCGCCATAGAATCAGGCAAGCCGTTCGATGAAAAAACCTACCATGACCGCATCTGCAAATACGAAGGCCAATGGTGGCGCGAACGCCTCGGCACCTTCAGCGCCGAGGCGCAAGGCGACGGCGTGGCTTTGGCTCGACAGATAGCGGAAAAGTACAGAGCGGAATTGGAGGCAAGGTACAGGAAGTAAGTTAGTCCCGTAGGGACGACAGCCTATTAGGCAGGCGGTGTAAACCCCTGCCGATAATAAACAAATAATGACAATGCAAATCACGGAACAAGACAAAGAATACATGCGCGAGGCCATCCGCCTCGCCGACGAAAGCGTGAAAAACGGTGGAGGCCCCTTCGGGGCGGTCATCGTGAAAGACGGGGAAATCGTGGCAGGACGCTCGAACAGCGTCACCATCGACAACGACCCCACGGCCCATGCCGAGGTGAACACCATCCGCGAGGCCTGCCGCAAATTGGGCACCTTCGACCTCTCCGATTGCGTCATCTACACCTCCTGCGAGCCTTGCCCGATGTGCCTCGGCGCCATCTATTGGGCACGCATCAGCCGTATCTATTACGGAAACACCAAGAAAGACGCCGCCGCCATCGACTTTGCCGACGACTTCATCTACAAGGAGTTGGAACAGGGTATTAATCACCGTTCCGTGCCTTTCATCCCTTTGCTCCGCGACGAGGCCATCAAGACCTTCGAGGCTTGGAAGGCGAAAAGCGACAAGGTGGAGTATTGAAAAATGGTAATGGCTATTACGGTAATGGCCATTACTATTTTATCATCGGATTGTTTTGTCGTCCATAAACGATAAAAATATGGCTATTTTATCGATTATAAATGATAAAATTGATATAATTTTGTCGAATATAAACGATAAATATGTATTTTTGCTGTCGAAAATAATTGAGAAGTTATGGCAAACAAGGATTTAATCAAGGATATTATCGTTGAAAACCAACGTTTTGTATCGAACGTAAAGTTTCACCAACGCGATTATGCTTTTGAAGACGGGTTGAACTATGTGCTGGTGGGTTTGCGTAGGGCAGGCAAGTCGTATTTGATGTACCAAAGAATCCACCAACTGTTGGCGGCGGGGCATCGCATAGAGGAAATCTTCTACTTCAATTTTGAGGACGACCGTCTCGGCGTGATGACTTTGCCTGATTTGGATGCCATTAAATCTGCCTACGAGGAAATGTTTGACACTCAACCTGTTTTCTTCTTTGATGAGATACAGATTGTGGAGGGCTGGGAGAAGTTTGCCCGCCGTCTTGCCGACCAAAAATATAGGGTTTATGTCACTGGCAGCAATGCCAAGATGCTGAGTTCGGAAATCGCGACCACTTTGGGCGGGAGGTTCTTGGTTAAGGAAGTTTTTCCGCTTTCCTTCGCCGAGTATTTGTCGTTTGTGGGAATTGATGTGAGTGAGAAGAACGCCTTGCATCTGCATAAAAAGGAGATTCTGAGGCATTTTGAGACTTATTTTCGCTTTGGCGGGTTGCCTGAAGTGATGAATGTTGAAGACAAACGCTCGTGGCTGAGCGGGTTGTTCAACAAGATTTTCTTTGGCGACCTGATTGCCCGCTACGACATCCGCAATGATTTTGGTTTGCGCTTGTTAGCCAAAAAGTTAGCTGAGAGTGTAAAACAACCTTCTTCCTATAACCGCCTGGCCAATGTGGTGACTTCGGCAGGGAAGAAAACCAGCACCGACACCGTCATTGATTATGTGAACTATATGTGTGAATCGTGGCTGTTGTTGCCTGTGGAGAACATCATCGGGAAGTTGACCGAGCGCAACACCCAGCGAAAATATTATTTCATCGACAACGGCATCCTCAACTTGTTCTTGCCCGACCCTGAAACCAGTCTTTTGGAAAACATGGTGGCCATCCATTTGGTGAAACGCTGGGCCGACCGCGTGTTTTTCTACCACAACGGGGTAGAGGTTGACTTCTATTTGCCCGATGCAGAACAACTGATACAAGTTTCCTATTCCTTGGACGACCCAGAGACGTTGCAGCGCGAAACCGAAGCCTTGACCAAGGTGGCAAAACATTTGAATGTGAATGATTTGTTGATTATCACCAAGGACGAGGAAACCGTTTTGGAAAAGGATGGCAAGACTATTAAGGTGGTGCCACTTTGGAAGTGGGTGCTGGAAAGATGCACAAAATAAGCGAAATTGGGAAATAATTGTTATCTTTGCAGCCGCAAAACCAAGCCGCACCATCGCTGAGATGAAGACAATGCGTTGACATCGAGGCCAGTGCGGGAATCATCAATCATCTGATCCGGAGGAAATTCAAATGGAAAGGAGAATAGGTACCGTCCTTATTTATGTGGAAAACCGCGAAGCCGCGCCCGAAGTGAACGCGGTGCTGTCGCGTCACGCGGGCATCATCATCTGCCGTCAGGGTTTTCCGCGCGAGCAATACAGTCTGATTTCCGTCATCTTCGAAGGCACCACTGATGAGATAGGTTCCCTCACTGGCCAGTTGGGCCGCATCAAAGGCATCGAGGTGAAGTCGGCTTTGCTCAAAAATCATTAAAACTCAATAATTTACAGATATGCAATTCCATCCCGAAAAATGTCGTATCCCCGACGAGCCTAACCGTCCGTTCATCTCCTCGGAAGAGATTTGGGACTACATCAACAACACGAAAAGCACTCCCGAGCGCGTGCACGAAATCATCCAGAAGTCGCTCGACAAGAACCGCCTGACGATGGAGGAGACCGCCGTCCTCGTCAACACCACCGACCCCGCGTTGGTGGAAGAGATCAAGGAGGGCGCACGCGAGCTGAAACGCCGCATCTATGGCAACCGCATCGTGCTGTTCGCCCCGCTGTATGTGGGCAACTACTGCGTCAACAACTGCAAATACTG
>CAMKAR010000191.1 GCA_946410535.1 uncultured Bacteroidales bacterium | reverse complement strand
TGAAGTTCCAGCTTGACGAACTCGACAAAGCCGGACTGAAAGAAGGCGAATACGCCGAAATCGAGCAAACCCTCAGCGTGATGGAGAACTCGGAGGAAATCAAGACTTTGTTGGTGACTGCCAATGGGCTGCTGGAAGACTCGGAGACCGCCATTTTAGGCCAAATCAATGACCTCGGCTCCACCCTTTCGCGCTTGAAGCACCTCATGCCTGACACCGAAAGCCTCGGCGAACGCATCGAGAACCTGAAAGTGGAGTTGAAAGACATCGCCTATGACCTTCGCCGCCGCGAAGACGACACCCAATTCGACGAAGAGCAGCTACAAACCTTACAGGAGCGCTACGATCTCATCAACCGGCTGATGATGAAGCACCGCCTCAACGACTTCGAGGAACTCATTGCCTTGCGCGACAGCTTGGTCGAAAAAGTGAACGCTTTCGAAAACATTGATGAGGAAATTGCCAAGACAGAGAACCAACTGAAAGACAGCGAAAAGCAGCTTTTAAAACAGTCCAAAGTCCTGCACGACAAACGATGCCAAGCCGCCGCAGCCTTCAGCCTCAAGGTCAGCGAATTGGTTCGTCAATTGGCCATGCCCTTTGCCGTGTTCCAAGTGGAGGTGGAGAGTCAATCACAATTCGGTAACAAAGGAAGCGATGCCATCCGTTTCCAGTTTTCGGCTAACAAAGGCATCGCCCCCGACGACATCAGCCGCGTGGCTTCGGGCGGCGAGCTGTCGCGCCTGATGCTCTCCATCAAGAGCGCGGTGTCAAGCTACAACTACATCCCCACCCTCATCTTCGACGAAATCGACACGGGCGTTTCGGGCGAAGTGGCCGCCAAAATCGGTGGCATCATGCGACAGATGGGCCAGTCGCTGCAACTCATTTCCATCACCCACCTTCCCCAAGTGGCGAGCCAAGCCGAACACCATTACTTCATCTACAAGGACAATGCTGGCGAGCGTACCCAATCGCACATCCGCGTATTAAGTCACGACGAGCGCATCACCGAAATCGCCAAGATGCTCAGCAACGACAAGATCACCCCCGAAGCCTTGAAAGCCGCAGAGGTGCTTTTGAAATAAAAAAGACGCTCCGAAGAACGTCTTTTCCATGATTCCCTATATCTTAAGTTCAATCCTCATTCCCCACAGCATTCTTCATGATGCCGATCTTGGAGCTTTCCACAAAACTGAGAATGAAATCGCGGTCTTCTGATTGGGGCAGATGCTCGCGAATGTATTGCACAGACTGGGTGACATTCATCCCAACGCTATAAATCACGCGATACACATCCTGGATGGCATTGATGCGCTCGCGCGAAAAACCTCGACGCATCAAGCCGATGGAATTGACGCCAGCATAGCACACCGGATAGCCCGGCCCCGTCTTCACAAACGGAGGAATATCCTTGTTGACCAAAGCCCCACCGCAAATCATCACATGAGCGCCAATGCGGCTAAACTGACTAACAGCAGCCAAGCCGCCAAAAATAGCCCAGTCGTCGACGGTGATATGACCCGCCAAAGTGGCCGCATTGGCCATGATGACATGATCGCCAAGATAGCAGTCGTGCGCCACATGGGTAAAAGCCATCAGCAGGCAATCCTTGCCCACCACAGTCTTCCCCGAAGCCGCCGTGCCTTTGTTGACCGTTGCCGACTCGCGCACCGTGGTGCCGTCGCCGATATAGCAATAAGTGGTCTCACCTTTGTATTTCAAGTCTTGGGGAATGGCCGAAACGACTGCTCCTGGAAAAATCTTGCAGTTCTTTCCGATGCGGGCACCATCCATGACGACAGCATTTGGACCAATCCAAGTGCCACTTCCGATTTCAACATCCTCGCCAATCCAGGCAAAGGCCTCAATCTTCACGTCATCCGCGATGCGTGCATTCGGATGAATATAAGCTAATGGTTGGTTCATGCCTAATACAATAAGGAGTGCTTGATCTTTCTTGCGAATGAGGTGTTTGAGAAGTGGCCAGGCTTCACTGCCGTCACCTTGCCCTTGATGGGACGTCCAACCAAGGTTAGGTCACCAATGACATCCAACAACTTGTGACGAGCCGGCTCATTGTCGAAGTAAAGCTCCACATTGTTGAGGATGCCGCATTCCTTGACTGTGACTTTCGGCTTCTTGAAGAATGCCGCAATGTGGTCGAGTTCCTCGGCTGAGACGTTTCTGTTGACGAACACGATGGCATTGGTAAGGTCGCCACCTTTAATGAGGTTACGGCTAATGAGTGTCTCAAGCTCGTGCAGGAAAACGAATGTCCGGCAAGGGGCAATCTCGCTTTCGAAATCGTTCAAGTCGTACAACGAGGCATGTTGCTCGTCAAGCACCTTGGTGTTGTATTTCACCTTCACGTCAATCTCGAAATGGTCGCAAGGCTCAATGGTCAGTTCGATGCCCAAGACTTCATTCTTGTAGGAAATAGGTTCTTCGATGACAAGGTAGTTGCGTGGTGCGTTTTGCTCGACGATGCCCGCCTGATGGATGGCTTCAACAAAATACTTGCCGCTACCGTCCATAATTGGAGTCTCTTCTACATCGATGTCAATCAATACGTTGTCGATGCCCATGCCACGCAAGGAAGCCAGAACATGCTCGACAGTGTAAATCTTCACTCCGCCTTTTCCAAGGGTGGTTCCACGGGCGGTATCAATGACATTATCGACATCGGCCTCTATAATAGGTTGATTCTCAAGGTCAATTCTACGAAAACGAATTCCAGAATTTATTGGAGCCGGGTTGAAGGTGAGGGTGCCGCACTGACGTGTGTGAAGCCCTGCTCCTTTGACACTGACTCTATTTTTGAGCGTACGTTGTTTCTCCATAAAATCAAACTTCGTATGTGAGCATCTTTTACCCACAAAAAACGCGCAAAAATAGGAAATATTCTATCAACTACAAAAAAAATATTTCACGAGGGCTATTTTGTAGCACTTTTATCTTTCAGTTCCCGTAGTTCTTTCTCGAGTTCTTCAAGCTTGCGAGCCATCTCGTCGATATGGCGGAAACGCGCGTTGGAGACCAAATATTGGCGCAGCGGCTGTATCGGCGTGCCCATGAACTTCTGGTTTCCCTCCTTGATGCTGCCCATGATGCCACTTTGTCCGCCAAACTGCGATCCGTCGGCAATGGTGATGTGACCCACGAACCCCGATTGACCGCCCACCACGCAGTTCTTACCCAAATGCGTTGAACCGCTCACACCCACCTGGGCTGCCAAAGCAGAATTCTCCCCTATCTCAGTATTATGCGCCAAATGGATCAAGTTGTCGAGTTTCACGCCTTTATGGACATGCGTCGAGCCCATCGTGGAACGGTCGATGGTGGTATTGGCCCCGATTTCCACATTGTCGTCGACGACCACATTACCCACCTGCGGAATCTTCTCGTAATGGCCGTCGGGCTGTGGTGCGAAGCCAAAGCCGTCGGCACCCAATACTGCCCCCGCATGGAGGATGCAGTTCTTGCCAATGACCGTGTTGCGATAAAGTTTCACGCCCGGATAGAGCACCGTGTTATCGCCTATGACACATCCTTCGCCCACGTACACCTGCGGATAAAGCTTCACGTTATTCCCAATTTTGGCATGTTCGCCCACAAAGGCAAACTCACCGAGATAAAGGTTCTCGCCCATTTGAGCCGTTGACGAGACGAAAGCCAACGACGAAACGCCCTGCTTGTTTTGCATCATTTGATCGTAAAACGCCAACAGTTTTGCAAAACAGCCGTATGCATCCGCCACCCGGATCAAAGTGGTCGTGACAGGAGCTGTCGGCTCAAAATCATCGTTTACGATGACAATGGACGATTGCGTTTCGTAGATATAGTGCGTGTATTTAGGATTCGCCAGGAAGCTGATCATGCCAGGAGCGCCTTCTTCGATTTTTGCCACATTCCAGACTTCAGCATTGGGATTGCCTTCCACCCGTCCTTCGAGCAGCTCGGCGATTTGTGTAGCAGTGAATTTCATTCCATTAGAAGTTTAGAACAGAACGACTAAAAACTTGTTTTATTACAGCAGCCGCTCAAAATCGTGTTTTAAGACAGAGATAGCTTGCTCCACTACTGGATTGGGCAAGGCCACCAGACTCTGGGCCAGGATAGAGACATCCTCTTCATCCTTCAGTTGCTCAAAAGTAGTATTGATTTGATTGACAAGCTCTTCTTTTGCATTGAACACGGCGTTCCAAGTGGAATTGGACACATATAGCTGTTGTGCAAGATTGTGTTCAAACTCCTCGCGCACATTTTGTAACAGCTGCAGATGGAACTGCCCTTTTTCGATGCCTGGCACATAGACGCGCTTCACCAACTGAGGCAACTGCACGCGTTCGAGGTAAAGCAAAAACCGTTCGTAAGCCTGCACCTTCAGCGGCATGATGATCTTTAAGGCTTGCACCTTCAATTCGTACTTGCTGCCGTTGCGGAGCTCGGCGTCTTTCATCCGAATCAACCTATAAAGCAAAATCACGGTAGCCACCATAATCAAAAGGCCAGCGGCCATCAAAGAATAAACAATTATCGCATTCATTATTCTGAAATTTTGGCGCAAAGGTACGGTTTTTCGTTCAATCTTCAAGTTTTCGATGCGTCCTATCGAAAAAACACCTACCTTTGCCAATTCATTGTAGAGACGCCACATTTTGCGTCTCTACCAACAATTCAACATTTAAACAATCAACAACTAAACATCAATATGAGCGAAATCATCCTTTCCAACAGAGTTTTGAACATGGCCGAGTCGGCAA
>CAMKAR010000190.1 GCA_946410535.1 uncultured Bacteroidales bacterium | reverse complement strand
TTCGGCACAAACTGCACCCCATCCGCATCACGGTAATAGGCCAATTTGTCGCCCGCATCCACAGGCTCCAGCTTGATTTTTTCCGCACCCTTTCCGATGGCGAGCATCAGTAGCGGCTCGTAGGGCAGCGCAAAGTGTTCCGTAATCTTCGCTTTGTTGAACGCCCCTATCATGATGCCGTTCAAGCCCATTTCGGTGGCTTTCAGCAACATGCTCTGTGCCGCAATGCCAAGGTCGATGTCCACAAACTTGGTTTCGGGCACGGTGCTGCAAATGATGATGAAGGCTTCAGGCTCGGTGTCAGGGAAGGGCAGGTGCAACTCGGGCAGCAAGCCGCCAAGTTTCATGTTTTGCAGGATGAAATCGGCACCCGTTTCCTTGGTCACCAACTTGAAACGCAGCACCTGTTGGTTCTTCGCTGAGGCGATCTTTGTGTTCACCGCCACGATGCGCTCCAGCATGTCGCGTTTCACCACAAAGTCCTTCTGGTAGCCGCGATAGCTGCGGTTTTTCTCCATCAAGGTTTCCACGGAGGTGTGTCTCACCACGGTCTTCTTGGCACCCGCGCCAAAGACCTCTTCATAACGTTTTTCCAAGTATCCGTCGGCCATATCGCTATAGATTTAAATTTTTCGGCGAAATTACGGAATTATTTTTGTAAACTCGTCAGAAAAAGTGTCAAGTTTTGCCAAAAACTCGTCAGAAAAAGTGTATCTTTACAGCGAAAAGTCGTCATAAAAAATGTCATTGAATTATGTATAGAGCTGTTATTGAGGATTTAAGCTCTATATGGAAATCACATCGACCAAGGCTGGGTGGAGAACCTTCCCTTGTTTGCCTTCAAGGAAGCGCTGAAGGCGCGGCAGGTGGAGTAGTTAATCGTGTAATTCCTTGTTTATACCTTCGATTCAGCCTGCCTGTTGATAGCTTCAATGTCCAACTCCTCGATTTGGATGTCGGCATCGCCATCAAAGTCCAAAAGGAAGCCCATGTAAAGCGGCAAGGTCAGCAAAGGTCCCTCGCGCCCGATGTTGTAGTTGCCAAACTTGATGGCGTGGCTCACGTGATAATGCGACGGGTTGTTCAAGACGGCATACAGGCTTTTCGACTTGCCCGACTTGGCCTTCACCTCCAAGGGCGTACATTCGCCGTGGTGTCGGACGAGGAAATCGAGTTCAAGCCCTGAGTCCTTGTGGAAATAATAGAGTTTTTGTCCGCGCTTGTGCAAAAAGTCGGCCATCAGGCTTTCGAAAATCGCGCCTTTGTATCCCAAAAGGTTGCCTTGGATGACGTCGGCGCGTGTGCCCGGGTCGAGCATGGCGAGCAACAGCCCAATGTCAGTGACATACACCTTGAAGCAGTCTTCGATGGCATTTCCTGCCAACGGAAGCTCGGTGATGGTTGTGTTGTAGCACCTTTTGATGACCCCGGCATCCTCAAGCCACTGAAGGCTTCCGGCATATTGCGAAGCCCGTCCGCCTTTCTTGATCACGGAATACTGGAATTTTTTGTTCTCTTTTGCTAATTGCTGAGGAATGGACTCAAAACACTCGCGGATGTTAGGCTTGCTTTGGTCGTCGGCATATTTCACCATATCGTCTTCATATTCAGCGATGATGGATTGTGCCACGGTAGCCACCAGGCCAAAGTGCTTGGTCGCGATGAACGTGTTGACCACGGCAGGCAGGCCGCCAACGACGATATAGCGATGAAGCAGCTGCATCAACGATTGGTGAATGCCTTCCGGCACGGGCTTCTCTTCCTTGAGGCAGTTACGAAGCAGGTCGACGACCGTGTCGCGAATGCCATTGGCCCAAAGAAACTCTTCGAAATCAAGTGGATACATTTCAATGATGGTTTCGTAACCCACAGGCACAGAGTTTTTTCCGAGTTGCCGGTTTCGTTCTTTTTTCTGTTTCTCGCCATAGCCTTTCACCCCAAGCAACGACCCAGTGGCAATGACATCGAAACGGCCATCCATCTTGAACGATTTCAGTGCCGTTCGGGCATCGGGACAGTCTTGGATTTCGTCAAAGATCAGGCAGGTGCGGTTGGGAACGAACTCGGCTTCAGGCATCATGGTAGACAGGTTCATCAAAATGACATCCACTTCTTTTGAGCCCACGAACGCATTGGCTTTCTCGGGCTGCAAGGCAAAGTTGACGTAAACAACGCTTGAATAGTGTTTTTTCGCAAACTCCTGCACGATAAACGTCTTGCCGCATTGACGGATACCCATGATTACCAATGGATTGTGTCGAGGTGTGTTTTTCCATCGCAACAAATCCTTTTCTATTTTTCTTCTCAGCATACTCGTTTTTTGCTTGGTTCAGACTGCAAAATTACACTTTTTCCAACGAAAAAACCAATATCGTTACACTTTTTCAAGGGAATATTTCCGTTTTGTTACACTTTTTCCAACAAAAAACTCCATTTCGTTACACTTTTTCAAGGGAAACACCAAAATGACCATACTCGATAATTCGCAAAATTCGTCAAATTCGCCGTTTTTTCCTATTTTTGCGCCCATGAAAAAGCGATTGTTGCAAATCGGTTCCCTCTTGATGGCCTTTGCCGTGCTGTTTGTCTCATTCGGATGGGACGTGTGCTTCCATTATTGCACGTCGAGCCACACGATGACGAGTCACATCGGAATGGGTTCGCCAATGCACGCGCAATGCTTCGGTCACGCCCAATGCAGCGAGGAAAGCCACGAGCATCATCCCATGGCGACGCATTTCGATGCCAAGGGCTGCTGCAACGATTACGACAGCAAGATACAATTCACCGACAACTTTGTTTATTCGCCAGAGAAACAACTGATTATCAGTTTGCAATATTATCTTTTGTCACATCTTGACTTAAATGATGTTCTCGTTCAAGTGCGACAAATCTTCTACAACCATTCACCGAAGAAAGCGCTCAAGTTTCTTTCCGGGCAAGAACGGATTGTATTCTTTTCTTCGCTTAAGCTCAATCCTTTGGTTTTCTGATTCTTCGTTCTGGCGGATTTGCGATTCGCCTGCATCGAAAAGGGGATTTCAAATCCCCATCTCAACATTGCTGGATTACAAATCCGGCAAAACAGAGGTGCATCATTGCATTTTGTGGCTGCCACGGTGTGACAGCCCTACAAACCCAGTTTAAATCTTGAATTATAGAATTATGAAAACCAACAAAATAACCCTTATCACCTTATTATTAATGGCCTTCGCCACCACCGCCTTTGCCCAAGGCTTCATTGAGGGCACGGTTTATGAACAGAACGAAAAGGGCGAGCAAACCCCGCTGCCGGGCGTCAACGTCTATTGGAAAATCGTCAACGAGGGCGTGGTGACCGATGCCGACGGACACTACAAAATCCCCGTGCACGGACAAATCGGCTGCCTCGTGTTCAGCTGCATCAGCTATGAGAACGACACGATTCACCACATGTTTGAGCCGATGCACTACGACCACGTTTTCCAGTCCGCCAATATGCTCAACGAAGTGCAAATTGAGGCGCGGCAAAAGGGCACCTTCATCTCGGCCTTGAACCCCGTTTCGGTGCAGACCATCACCTCCGAAGGCTTGCGTCGTGCGGCTTGTTGCAGCCTCGCCGAGAGCTTCGAGAATAGTGCTTCGGTCGACGTCAGCTATAGCGATGCCGTCACAGGCGCGAAACAAATCGAATTGCTTGGCCTCAGCGGCCTTTATACCCAAATGTTGGCCGAAAACATGCCTAATTTCCGTGGCTTGGCCTCGGCTTTCGGCCTTAACTATGTGCCAGGTAACTGGATGAATGCCATCCAAGTTTCGAAAGGAACTTCCTCTGTCAGAAATGGTTATGAATCTATCAGCGGACAGATTAATGTAGACTACAAGAAACCTGAAGTGGGCGAGAGCGAGAAGCTGTTTCTTAACCTTTATGGCAACACAATGGGCATGGCCGAACTCAACTTCAACACCCGCTGGAACATGGGCCAACGCGGCAGCATGATGGTTTTGGGTCATGTCAACCACAGCTTCATGACGATGGACAGCAACGGCGACCATTTCGTCGACGACCCGATGGTGACGCAATACAACATTTTTGCCCGCTACAACTATGCCAACGACTGGTTTGAAGGCATGTGGGGCGTGAAAGCCTTGAAAGAGGACCGCTACGGTGGACAAATCGGTTTCGTTCCAGGTGCGCATTTGCACGAAGGCTCGGCTGGCGACAGCTTGGGCTTTGTCATCAACACGCAACGCTATGAGGCTTTTTCCAAGACCGGTTTCCTCTTCGACCGCGACGACACCAGCCTCGGCATCCAGCAGCAGTTCACCTACCACAAGATGCACTCGGCCTATTTCAACACCAACCTCTATCATGCCGAGCAGTATTCCTATTACGCAAATCTATTATTTAACTCATACATTGTCAACGAGATGCACAAGTATTCGGTGGGCGCCAGCTATTCCTACGACAAGTACAAGGAACACCTGCGTCGCACCGAGCGCGGGCATACCGACCAGATTTTGGCCGATAGCCTCTATGGGCGCACAGAGCACGTGCCAGGCGTTTTTGCGGAATACACCTTCGACGACGACCACCACTGGAGTTTCATCCTTGGGATGCGTGCCGACTACAACACCTATTACCAAAAGTTGCTCTACACGCCTCGTCTGCATGTGCGCTTCAACACTCACGACGACCTCACCCTTCGCGCCTCGGCGGGCAGGGGCTACCGCTCGCCTAATGTCTTGGCCGAAAACTCGACCATGTTGGCCTCGGCTCGCGAACTGGTCTTTGTGGAAACGCCCAAGATGGAAGAGGCTTGG
>CAMKAR010000189.1 GCA_946410535.1 uncultured Bacteroidales bacterium | reverse complement strand
CATAAAGCACTGATAATCAGCATTGTTTTTCCATAAAGTTCAAATAGTCGAAAAAAAATTTCACCATTTCAGTTTTTTTCAGAAATGACATGGTAACTTTGCATTGTTGTTAGCGACGAGAAAAGAGTCGTCGCAACATGCTACTAATTTTCATTCTATATTCGTACTATTTTTTCTTTTGTTACGAGGGCGACATTGGTTGAAACGCCCTCGTTTTTTTGTATGGAATCACTTCATTTCTCCTTCTCCGTAATCATCACGTCAATGGCACCCACGCCGAACTTGGCGATGCTCGCCATGCGGTTTTCGGTGTTCTTGTAGTTCTTAAGCTCCTCAATGATGGCGTTTTTCAGCACGCCGTTGCCCACACCGTGGATAAAGGTCACCTTATTATATTCGGCGGCGATGGCGCTGTCGAGCATCTTCTTGAAATAGTCCATCTGAATCTTGAACATGTCGTGGCTCGACATTCCCAAAATGTTGTCGACCAACTCGCCGATGTGCAAGTCAACGATGGCCTCACCGGGGGCTGTGCGATGTTTGTCGATAGGTGCCTCTTTCTTCACCAACGACTTGGCAGGAGCCTGTGAGCCAATGCCTTCCTTCATGATTTTGGTGAAGTCGCTGTCGCCGTGCTTCAAGGCGATAAGCTCGGAGAGGCAAATCATCACCGACTTTTCGCCCAACACGCCCGAAGGCAGATAGCTGCCCTCCTTCATGAAGCGCCCCACGCGCAACGAGAACGGTGCATTCAGCGGAAGCAGCACGCAATCAGAGGTTTCAGTGGTCAAGATGGCCTGCACCACGCCGTTGAGCCAATATTCGAGGTCGTCGCGCGAGATGGTCTCCACCACAATCTTTTCGTACTTGTCAATTTGCCCGAAATCCACATTCGTGAACTTGTCCTCCTCCTTGATGGTGAAGGTGTAAAGCATCTCGTAAGGCGTATGGTTGACCAACACCACATCTAGCGGTCCCGTCAGGAGCCACTGCTGCTCATGCGGAACAAAGGCCATGTAAACGCCTTCTTTTTCAGCCTCTTTCGCGAAACGGCGCAATCCGCCCTTGCGGGCATCCTCGGCCTGCTGTTGTTCGAGGAGCTGCTTGGCCTGCACCTCTTTCTGCACCTTGTCGACCGTTTGCTGCTGTTTTGAAGGTGCCGGCATCGACCTGTAGTCAAGCACCAAATCCGTTATCAAAGTCGGGATTTCGAAGCCGTCTTCGACCTCGACCATCACCATTCGGGAATCTATGATCTTCGTGACCTTTCCACCGCCAACCGTGCTGAGGAAGTTCACTTTGTCGCCTATTTTAAATTCTGCCATGATATTTTCGTTTTAGGGCGCAAAATTACGCATTTCTGGCAAACTTTTTGTATCTTCGCTGCCGAAATTCAACGAAGATGAAGAAAGCCTGGCTGATTATACTATTGTCCCTATTGGTTGCTTCCTGTGCCAAAAAGGAAGAAAACGGCTTTGTTGACATTTGCGTGGATTATTCCGTCAACAACGAACCCCTGATTACCGATACGTTATGCTACCACAACGAGGCGGGCAACGAGTTCCTCATCACCGAAATCCAATGGTTCGTCTCCAAATGGGAACTTCAAGACGAACAAGGCCGATGGATTGCATCGGACAGGATTTTCTACATCGACACCAACATTCCAGAAAGCCAAATACTTAGGATGGATTCCATTCCCATCGGAAAATACAAGAAAGTGCGCTTTACCTTCGGTTTGGACGAGAGCGACAACCTAAGCGGCCGTTTCAGCGACCCGCCAGAGAGCAACATGTTTTGGCCCGAGCCATTGGGCGGCGGCTACCATTACATGAAGCTGAACGGGAAATTCGTCAACGAGGCGGGACAACTGGTCCCGCTCAACATCCATTTGGGCCGACTTCACGAGGAAGACAACCATTTCGTTGTGGAACTTCCGATTGATTTCATCATCACGGAAAGCACTGAAAACCAACTGCATTTGACGATGATTATCGACAATTGGTTCCGCTCGCCCAACCTTTACGACTTCAACGAGTATGGTAGCGCCATCATGCAAAACCCAACCGCACAACGGATCTTGAAGGAAAACGGAAACGATGTTTTTAAAATACAAAATATTGAAAAACAAAACAATATGAACACAAAAAAGGAAGACATCCTGAAAGGATTCAGCGAGTTGATGCAGAAAGCCACGCCAAAGCCGCATTTTTGGCGTTGGGAGAGCACGAAAGAGAGGATGCAAAAGATTCAAGATTCAAAATTTAAAATTTAAAATTCAAAGATTTAGATTGAAGGATGAGAAGATTGAAGGCCATATCCTTGATTTGTATCACGTTGTTTTCTTTGGCTTCGTGCAAGCCAGAGAAAGAAACGCCTTATCCGACAACGCCTTACGAATTGCCCAAACCTTCCTATTTCCCCTCGAAGACCAACATTCCCGACGACAACCCGATGACTGAAGAAGGCGTAGCCTTAGGCCGGAAACTCTTTTACGACCCACGCCTTTCGGGTCGGGATGGCGACGACGGCATCCGTAGCTGCGCCTCGTGCCACCACCAGGAAAACAACTTTGATTATGGCGGTTCGGCTGGGCTTCACCATTCCGTCATGCCTTTGGTCAACTTGGCATGGAACCGCACGGGCTTGGGCTGGAACGGTGGTGTGGCCACCTTGGAAGACATGGTCTTGGCCGCTGTGACCAGTCCCGTCGAAATCAATGCCGACACCAACCAAGTGGTGAAATATTTGCAGCGAACCGACGACTATCCTGAGCTGTTTTGGAAGGCCTTCGGCAGCC
This sequence comes from uncultured Bacteroidales bacterium, assembly GCA_946410535.1. The sequence continues at coordinate 2,023 of CAMKAR010000189.1, read as the reverse complement.
GCGACATCACTTTTGTCAACGTGCAACGTGCCATTGCGCAGTTTGTTCGGAGCTTGGTCTCCGCCAACAGCAAATTCGACCGATATTTGCTTGGTGAAGAACAACTTACTGACGACGAGCTGAAAGGCTATGAGCTGTTTTGCACCGAAGAAGGCGCCGATTGCTTCCACTGCCACGGCGGTGGCGGTCTGGCCCTGATGACCACCAACCTCTTCTACAACAACGGTTTGAATGACCATTTCGACGACCCCGAGGACCGTTACAGCATCACGGGCAACCGACGCGACATCGGCCTCTACAAAGCCCCTACCCTACGCAACATCGCCGTTTCGGCCCCCTACATGCACGATGGGCGATTCCAGACCTTGGACGAAGTGATTGATTTCTATTCCGACAGCGTGAAAAACTCCGAGACCCTCAGTCCGCTGATGCACCATGTGATGGACGGCGGCGTGCGCCTCACCGACGAGGAAAAGGCACAACTGAAGGCGTTTTTGAACACTTTAACGGATGAGGCGTTTTTGAACAACACAGATTATTCCAAGCCATGACCTATCCTTGGGGCGACAACCGGCGGTTTAACAGCTACAGCAACTACTTCACGAAGCAGTTCGGCGGCAGGGTGCAGAAAATCAGCATCGACGCGGGCTTCAGCTGCCCTAACCGCGACGGGAAAATCAGCACGGGCGGTTGCACTTTTTGCAGCAATGCGGCGTTTAATCCGTCGTATTGCAAGCCAGAGAAATCCATCAAGCAGCAGATTGAGGAAGGCATCGAGTTTCATCAAAAGCGTTATCGCAGGGCAAGCAAGTATTTGGCTTATTTCCAGCCGTTTTCGAACACTTACAAACCGTTGGAGGAACTGAAAAGGATTTACAGCCAGGCTTTGCAACCCATAGATTCCAGTCGCACAACCTCTGCTAGGAATGACATGGGCTGCGAACCCTTGGTAACCCCACAGATCATTGGTATTGTCATTGGCACAAGACCTGATTTGGTTGACGAGAGCATTTTAAAGTACCTCAGCGAGATACAACAAACGCACTATGTCATGTTGGAATATGGCGTGGAAAGCATTTATGATGAGACCCTGCTGCGCGTCAACCGTGGGCACGATTTCGCCACGGCGGAACGCGCCATCCGCCTGACGGCACAGTACGGCATCCCCTGCGGGGCGCATTTCATTTTCGGCCTGCCTGGCGAGAGCAAAACGATGATGCTCGATGCCGCCGATGTCATTTCGCGACTGCCTTTGACCACGATCAAGTTCCATCAGTTGCAGATTTTCAAGGACACGAAAATGGCCGAAGAATACCAACAGCATCCCGAGCATTTCCATCTCTTTGACTTGGAGGAATATATCGACTTCGTCATCGACTTCGCCGAGCGTCTCAACCCCGCCATCGTCATCGAGCGTTTTGCGGGCGAAGTGCCGCCGCGCTACCTTGTCAGCGAACCTTGGATGAAGCTGCGCTACGATGAGGTGCTAGCTAAAATCGAAAAGCGAATGGAAGAGAGAAAGACTTGGCAGGGACGGTGCCATCAGGGCGCCATGTTTAAAAAGAAGCCGTAAAAAGCCTCTTCAATTCAGAAAAAGCCTATCTTTGTGCCAAATCACGAGTTCCATTCACAACAACACTACATCTATATGAGAAAGAGAATCAAACTAAAGGCCGGAGATACTCGCACATTTGAGTTGGAAAGTCACGAAGGAGGGGGATATCTGTGGTCGATCGTCTCAAATGACGAGTGCGTCAAAGTGCAACTCTCCAAAAAGACACCTTCGCAAGACAACGAATTGCGACCTATCGGAAAGAGCTTTCCGGTTTTGGTTGAAATCAAAGCCCTTTCCGAAGGACAAGCCATCGTCGTTCTCGAAGAAAAAAGGCCTTGGGGAAAAGACACTAAACCATTGAACACATGTAGAGTATATATCACCATAAAATAGCATATCATGACCAACAAGAATCTAGAACCTAAAGCAACCGCTCTCAAAATGCATAAATTTGGATGGCTTCCCGAC
>CAMKAR010000188.1 GCA_946410535.1 uncultured Bacteroidales bacterium | reverse complement strand
GCCCGAAACCATGCACCAATATGCCCTCGGCGGCGACATCCACCAAACCGTTCATGACTTCTTTGAGCAGCAATGCCAAATTCTTGAATCCTTTGGCAAACAGCAAATCATTCTCGACCCCGGCATCGGCTTCGGGAAGAGTCTTGAAGCCAACTATCAATTACTCAACGACTTGAACTGTTATCGCTATCACCATTTGCCCATCCTCATCGGCATTTCGCGGAAGTCATTAATTAATAAGGTGCTCGGTACCACTCCCCAAGAGGCAGAAAACGGAACGACAGTACTCAACACCATCGCCTTGCTCAACGGGGCCGACATCTTGCGCGTCCACGACGTGAAAAAAGCGCGCGAAGCTATCGAATTGGTCGGTAGTTTTCGTAATTTTGCAGCAAAATTGGAACCATGATCGACCTTTTCATCCAAGTCCGCATCTTCGACATCATCGACATCTTTTTGGTGGCCATGCTTTTCTATGGGCTTTATCGCCTGCTGAAAGGCACTTCGGCCATGAGCATCTTCATCGGCATCGTGGCCATCTTCCTTATCTGGCAGTTGGTCAAGGCGTTGCAGATGGAAATGCTGACCGCCATCTTGGGGGCTTTCGTCAGCGTGGGCTTCATCGCGCTCATCATCATCTTCCAGCCGGAGATACGACGATTCCTGTTCACCATCGGCGCACAAGCCCAGGAAGGCAAGTTCATGCAAAGGTTCAAGTTCCTGAAAGTGAGGAGCAATGTCGACCTCAACATCGACGCCATCACCAAGGCCTGCCTCAACATGTCGGAAATCAAGCAAGGGGCGCTCATCCTGCTCACCCGACAGAACAACCTTGACGACATTGTTACGACAGGCGTCATGGTCAATGCCGACATCAGCAACCCACTGATTGAGAACATCTTCTTCAAGAACAGCCCGCTGCACGACGGCGCGATGATCATCCGCCACAACCGCATCACGGCTGCACGATGCATCCTTCCCGTGACCAACAAAACCAACATTCCGGGACATTACGGCCTGCGCCACCGTGCCGCCATCGGCGTGACCGAAGTCAACGACTGCATCGCCCTTGTGGTTTCGGAAGAGACGGGCAACATCAGCATGGTGGTGGGCGGCGAAATCAAGACCATCAAGCCTTCGGAACTCAAAGAGACGATTGAGAGGGAGATGAGAGGTTAGAGTTTGCGGTTTGGAGTTATTCAGAGCTAAACAACTGAACGACTGTCAATTGTCAGCTGGAACAAACCCGTCATCCTCTTCGATATAGTGCAACTCTTTCTTAAAGGGATCGTAGCTCAGCAAAACCTGGAAAGAATAGTTTTGCTTTTGCAACTCTTTGCCCACATAACTGTTCATCATGTAGTCGTAAGTATAACTCGCGTAGAGCTTACCCAAAAACACCGCGTAGTTATACACATCTTCAAGTTTCAGTGTATCAATATTATAGTCATAATCCACGATATTATCCCACATGGAGAAATTCACCCTCGAATCAAAGCCGTCCATGAGGTTGTGCTCGCAAAACTGCACGGGTCGCCACTCGCCGTCGTTAATCTCGAACCACGAAGCCACGTTGACCGTGTTTAACGGATATTTATAGCTGAACTCGTCCGTTTCGCTGTAATAATAGTCCTCATACTCCGTGATGCGCCCCGAAATCTCCATCCGCGAGAGCACCACCAACCAATGCGTGGAATCAACTTGCACATTGTCAGCGTCTTCTGGGACATACACATCAAGATTATAAGCCCGAAGCCCATCGGCGTATGCATTATACATCACATCCAAAAACAGGTCCTGACTGAAACCGTTCAAGACCTCGGTCTTTTGTTCGTATTGCGTGTTGTATTCCACCTTAACCTCCGCTTGCTCAGGGAAATAGACTGCCACTTGAGTATTGGCTTGTTTTTCGACGAAGGCTTTGGCTAACTTTCGCTCGGTTTGACAACTGCACAATAACAGTGCTAACAATGACCCAATAACAAAGCTATTTTTTTTCATGGTAGATCATCTCCAAATAAATCCATTTGCACGCCGTCGCCTTGAGGTTTGAAGACCTCCATCGGCACATCGGCAGGATTGACGTTTACTTTTTCGTTGGTGTCTGTCGGTCCATCGACAGGATTAGTAACTTCAGAATCAGTGACTTGAGATTCTTGTATCGTCCCTTCGACAGACTCAGGGGCCTCAGTTTCATCTTCCTTTGGCTCAGGCACGAAAGGCTCAAGGAACTGCCAAGTGTCGATTTCTCTCGTCGAGAGGCGCTTGCCCTTGGCCTTGTAGCTCTTGATGCCGATGAACTCCTCCACATTGACCTCGTCGTCGGGGAAGCTGTTGCCTGCGTCGCTCACCTTGTAGCTCAACAGCAGGCGCGGCAATTCGTCGACACTGCGGCCCAAATATTTCGCCTCGGGATGCTCGCCGATTAACGAGATGCGCGTGTTGAGTTTGGTCTCGGCCTCGATGCAGAAGCGCTTCAGGTACATCTTCTGCGTCTCGCCTTCGATGTAGACGACCGAGAAGATCTCATCCGCGTCGAACTTGCGGATTTCCACCATGTCGTCGTCGAAATGGGTGTTGAGGTCGAAGCCCGAAATCTTGAACTCGCCGTTGGCGAAGATTTGCAGGATCTTGTCGTCGCCCTCAAAAGCGCCCAGATACTGGCCACGTTTGTCGGCATTGAGTCGGCGCACGGTGTCGTCGTACCAAATGTCGCGGGCCTCAAGCGTGGAAACGCCTTCCCCACCCTTCTTGATTTCCTTGACCTCGTATTTCGTCAGCAGGTTGCCACGCGCATCGCGGCCTTTCACGGTGAGGTCGGCAAAGTTGTAGTCCACCGTCTTCTGCTTCTTGCTGAACAGCACCAAGGTCACCTTGATGATTTCGGCCTCGCCGTTGGGATTCGACGAGAAATAGCGCACCTTCGAGCCGGGTTTGCCTTGCGTGAGATCGTATTCCTTGTCGCGGGTGACGCCTTTCACGGCGAAACGCTTCACATAATGCGGCGCACCGTTCTTGCCGTCGCGATACACGGCATTGTAGGTCGTGCGATCATCGTTTTTGTGGAACACATCGACGTGGATAACCTTTTGTCCCACAAAGAGTTTTGGCTGCAATTTCACCACGGAATACTTACCGTCCTCGTGGAAAACGATGATATCGTCCAAGTCGGAGCAGTCACAAACGAACTCGTAGGCTTCCTTGTTCTTCTCGCGTTTCAGGCCCTCGCCGGTGCAGACGAAACCTTCCTCCTTGTTGACGTACAGCTTTTCGTTGTTGGCGGCCACGGCCACAGCCGAAATGTTGTCGAAGTTGCGGATCTCGGTCTTGCGCTCGCGCCCCTCGCCGTATTTCTCCTTGATGTGCAGGAAATAGTCGATGGTGTAGTCGACGATGTGGTCAAGGTTATAGCGGGCCTCCTCCATCCGTTTTTCGAGGTCCGCCAACTGCTCGTCGGCTTTCTTGATGTCGAACTTCGAGATTTTGCGGACGGGTTTCTCGCAAAGTTTTTCCACGTCTTCGCGGGTCACTTCGCGCTTCAGCAGTTGACGATACGGGTCGAAACGGCGTTCGATGCCAGTGAGTTGGTCGTCCCAAGTGGCGTAATCGCGGTTTTCGAGTTCCTTGTAGATGCCTTTCTCGAAGAAAATCTTCTCCAACGAAATCCAATGCCAGCTGTTCTCCAACTCCTCAATGAGGATGCGGAGTTCGAGACTCAGCAGTTCCATCGTACGGTCGGTGCTGAGTTTCAGGATCTCACTCACGCCGAGGAAAGCCGGATGCTGGTTGACGATGACGCAGGCGTTGGGCGAGATGGACACCTCGCAATCGGTGAAGGCATAAAGCGCGTCGATGGTTTGGTCGGGCGAGACGCCAGGGGCCAAGTAGATGACGATTTCGCACTGTTCGGCGGTGTTGTCGTCGATTTTCTTGATCTTGATTTTGCCCTTGTCGTTGCACTTCACGATGCTTTCGATGAGGCCACCCGTCGTAGTTCCGTAGGGTATCTCGCTGATTACAAGCGTCTTTTTGTCCTGCTGGCTGATGCGGGCACGAATGCGCACCTTACCGCCACGGAGACCGTCGTTGTAGTTGGTCACGTCCATGAGGCCGCCTGTCGGGAAGTCGGGATAGAGCGTGAAAGGCTCGTCCTTCAGGTAGGCGATGGAGGCGTCAATCAGTTCGTTGAAGTTATGCGGCAAGAACTTGGACGCCAGACCCACGGCGATGCCCTCGGTACCTTGCGCCAGCAGGAGCGGGAACTTCACCGGCAGCGACACAGGTTCGGCGTTGCGGTTGTCGTAGGAGCGCGTCCAGTCGGTGGTCTTATGGTTGAAGACGACTTCCTTGGCGAACTTCGAGAGGCGCGCCTCGATGTAACGCGGGGCGGCGGCATCGTCGCCCGTGAGGATGTTACCAAAGTTACCTTGTGTGTCGATAAGCAGGTCTTTCTGAGCGAGTTGCACCAAAGCGTCGCCGATGGAGGCGTCACCATGCGGGTGGTATTTCATCGTGTTGCCCACGATGTTGGCCACCTTGTTGAAGCGACCGTCGTCGAGTTCGTCCATCGAGTGCAGGATGCGGCGTTGCACCGGCTTCAGGCCGTCCTCGATGGCCGGCACGGCGCGTTCGAGGATGACGTAGGAGGCATAGTCGAGAAACCAGTTCTCGAACATGCCTTTCAGCGGTATCACCTGAAACTTTTCCTCTTGAGCGTCAGCAACTTGAGCATCGCCTTGCTGATTCTCTTGCGGCACCTCGTTCAGTGCATCATCGTTTTCCAATTCCGTCTTGTCGTCGATATCCATGGGAGCATTTTTCTGACGGTTGCAAAATTAGGAAAAAAAACGATGC
>CAMKAR010000187.1 GCA_946410535.1 uncultured Bacteroidales bacterium | reverse complement strand
AGGAAGAGACCTGCATACAGGCCACATTCTTGAAGCAACACTACAAGCGCAGCCTCGACCTCTTTGCCGACATCGCTTTCCACTCCACCTTCCCCGAAAACGAGCTGGCCAAGGAAAAAGAAGTCATCTTGGACGAAATCAATTCCTATTTGGACTCGCCGTCGGATGAGATTTACGACTTGTTTGAGGAGATGGTCTTCAAAGGGCATCCGCTGTCGCGCAACATATTGGGTACCACTGAATTGGTGAAAGGCTTCCATCGGCAGGACATCCTCGACTTCATGGCCCACAACTACAGCACCGACCAGATGATTTTGGCCTCCATCGGCGACATCAGCTTCAAGGAATTTGAGCGCATGGCGATGAAGTTTTTCGGCGAGCAGCCTGCACACCTAATAAATACAAAACGCGAAGTCTTCAACGGTTATGTACCCGAAAACCGCACCGAAACACGCAACAACCACCTGAGCCATTGCATGATAGGCGGCATTGCGCCCGAGTTTTGCAGTCCGCTGAAAATGCCCATCGTGATGCTCAACAACGTGCTTGGCGGTCCGGCCATGAGTTCGCGCCTCGGCCTCAACATCCGCGAGAAATACGGCTTTGCCTACAGCATCGAGTCGCAATACACCGCCTACAGCGACACGGGCCTCATCAGCGTCTACATGGGCGTCGACCCCGACTCGCTGGAACGTGCCATCGAATTGGTGCACAAGGAGATAGACAAACTTTGCCAACAGAAATTGGGCACTTTGCAACTGCATCATGCCAAGCAGCAACTCATCGGACAAGTTGCATTAAGCTACGAAAGCGGCATGAACGAGCTTTTGGGCGTCACCCGCTCGTTGCTCATGGGCGAGCCCATCGAATACATGGACGACATCATCCGCAAGGTGGAGGCAGTTTCGGCTGACGACATTTTGGACGTGGCCAATCGGGTGTTCGACAAAGGGCAACTGAGCCGGATTGTTTTCAACGGAAACTAATTATTGGCATTGCCTAAAGGCAAGAAATCCTTCAAAATCTTTTCCAAAATCTAACAACACACAAAGAAGCAACCCGTAGCTTAGGCGATGCTCCGTAGGAGTTTTCTTTTCATTCTAATATCCATTATTAGCGAAATTAAACGGAATATTTTATTCCAAAATGACATTTTATAGGTTTGAAACAGATTTCAACCTATAAAAGTGGATTTTATATTTCCCTGTGACACAGGCCACAACCCTGCCTAACGAAAAATAACTGAAAAAATAGCTTGACAAAATTTTTCCAGATTGTAACTTTGCATCATCGAAACGGAAAAACAATCACTTAAAACGGAAAAACACAACTTGAATAAAATGTGGCTTAGACAAAAGAAATAGCCCACGCAAAACACAAAACCCAATTATTAACCCTCAAAAACCACACGACATGAAAAACAGACTTTACTCCCTCATCGCCGGCCTGCTGATGGCCGCCTGCGCAACAAGTTACGGACAGGAAATCGTCAGCGAGTTCACGGTTGGTTCCATTGGTTTCTACACCGACATCGTAGAGACCTCCGACGGCAAATTGCTCGTCGGAAATGGCATCAACCCTTACAGCCACGAATACTTCGTTTACAAAACCACCCCAGACGGTACTATCCTCGACAGTGTTCGCTTCGCCAGCGCATACCAGCTGATGGAAGCCCCATCAATGACCGACACCTTTCTCGTGGCCGGTTTCTCCATCGACTATGCTTCCAATGTGTATAACCTGACACTCACTCTCATCGATGCCGATTTGAACATCGTTCGCGAAGCAATCATCCCCGTGGCTGCATATAACTACACTTTCTGGGACTATTACGTTTTCATTTCGCCCGACGACGAGATCATCTTCCCCTACAGTATGGGGGCCGGAGATGTTTTCCACATCCTACGCATCAGTTTGGATTTCAACGTACTGGAAGACAAAGCCATCCCCGAACTCCCACGAGGCATCTGGGGCAACGAGCACAACGATTCCACGTTGTTCTACACCGACATCAAAGCCATCAGCAGCGCACCAATCAGGTACCAATGCCTTGGCTACTCGGTAATAGGGACGGACTCCATCGCATTCAGAAGTTTCCTGTTGGATGAAGGTTTCAGTCCTGTCGGAAGCGCGGATTGCCTCTTGCCCGATTCAAACGCCACCTTTAGGGATGACCAGTACACGACCGCCACACCTTTCATCGTTGAGCCAAGCATGGCAAGATACGGACTGATGACCACAACCGTGTACGTCCAAGATTACGGCCCACAGACACTCATCCTGAAATACAACGACAAAAACGTTCCCTTGGCATCGCACCGCTTTTCGGGAGAATACTATCCGACAGGTTGCGGACAGATGGTCGCAAAAGACCAAAACGCCATCTATTTCACCTTTGGTGCCTATACTCACAACCAATTTGCCAAGTTGACACGAATGAACAGCGACCTTGAGGTTGCATGGGAATTGCCTCTTTCCTATTTGAACTATACTCAAACCGTACTCAACGTGCTTAAAGTCCTCGAAAACGGCAATATCTTGGTTGGAGCCATCCTGTATCACATCAATGACGATCCTATACTCAGGGTGTACATCATCGGCGACAACGACCCGACTAATATCCCAGAAACAGAACCCATTGACAACCCCATCACCCTCTACCCCAACCCCGTGAAAGACCGATTGACCCTCCGCTTCGATGAAGGCCACGAGCCTGAGAGCGTTGAACTCTACGACCTTGCAGGCAGCCTCGTAGCCAAACATGGCAAGGCCATGGAAACCATCGACATGAGCACGATGCCCGCCGGGGTGTACATGCTGTGCATCACCTTCAAGGACGGTGAGCGTAGGCTTGAAAAGGTGATAAAAGAATAAGCGAAAAGCATCAAAGAGTAAACGATACTTTCTTCATTTTTAGTGAGTTGATTGAGTTGATTGGTAGAGACGCTGCAAGCAGCGTCTCTACTTGGATTCTTTGCATCAATGGCCACGAATTGCCCACGAATTATTCATTAATGATAATTCGTGATTCATTGATGGAAACTCATGTTGAAAAAGGCAAATCAATTCGTCTTATACTGGTATTTCACTTCTTTCAACTCGGCATTGGCCTTCGTGATCTTGTTTTTCAAGTTCTCTTTGTAATTCAATACTTTAGCGGCAATCTCCGCATCGCCAAGCGCCAACATCTCGGCCGCAAGGATGGCGGCGTTAAGGGCGCCATTCACGCCCACCGTGGCCACGGGAATCCCGGGAGGCATTTGGATGATGGACAGCATGGCGTCGAGGCCGTCGAGCATACCTTTCACTGGCACGCCGATGACGGGCAAGGCGGTGTTGGCGGCGATCACGCCAGGCAAGGCGGCAGCCATGCCGGCGGCGGCGATGATCACTTTGATGCCACGGCCTTGGGCTTCGCGGGCAAATTGTTCAACCTCTTGCGGCGTGCGATGCGCACTGAGGGCGTTCATTTCAAACGGGATAGCCATCTCATCGAAGAAGTGAGCGGCTTTTTCGAGAACGGGAAGATCGCTGGTGCTTCCCATGATGATGCTGATAACAGGGGTCATAACTTTCTATTTTTCAGAACAAAACATACAAAACCATCAAAACCTCTTTTTCGTCAGTGGAAAGCAGCCAACCAGCCTGCTTTCCGGCAGCGACACGGTTGGGTGCCGCCACACCGCGAATTAAAGTTTTGTAGGTTTTGTTTCCAATTCAATCGCAAAAATAGTTTTTTTTCGGCTTCGCACCTACCGACAATTTCATTTTGTATATTTGTGTCGCCTTACCCACAAGGGCAGGGAAATTTCAATCCTTTGAAAATGAAAACAGTACACGTCATAGACAAAGATTTTGGGCTATTCATTCCCCAAGAGAAAATCGAAGCCAGCATCCAAAACGTGGCAGACCAAATCAACCGTGACCTCGACGGCATGAACCCGATGTTCCTCGTCGTGCTCAACGGAGCCTTCATGTTCGCTTCCGAGCTGTTCAAGCGGGTGACGATTCCGTGTGAAATCAGTTTTGTGAAGCTGTCGTCATACGCTGGCACCGAAACCACCAGTGTAGTCCGCGAGCTCATCGGCCTCGACCACGCCCTGAACGGGCGGCACGTGGTCGTCGTGGAGGACATCATCGACACGGGCCACACGATGCGCTACACCATCAAGAAGCTCCGCGACCTGAAGGCCGCCGACGTGCGCATCGCCACGCTGTTCTTCAAGCCCGCCTCATTCCAATACGACTATCCCATCGACTACAAAGGCATGGACATCGGCAACGACTTCATCGTGGGCTTCGGCTTGGATTACGACCAGCAAGGACGGAATTTACCGGATATTTATAAGATTATTGAGTGAATATGACACGCTTTGCGTCACTGCGAAGCGACAACAAGATTAACAAGAAAAAGCCAACCAAACATGCTAAACATCATCCTCTTTGGCCCTCCGGGCGCTGGCAAGGGAACGCAATCGCAGTTCCTGCGCGAAAAATATAACCTGACTTACATCTCCACGGGCGAAATCCTGCGCGAGGAAATCGCCGCCGAGAGCGAACTCGGCCTCCAGGTGAAGGAAATCATCGGCAAAGGCGGCCTGGTCTCCGACGAAATCGTGGCACAAATCATCGAGAAGAAACTCTCCGACAACCGCGACTCGGCAGGCTTCCTCTTCGACGGCTATCCGCGCACCGTGCGCCAAGCCGAGATCTTGGAAGAGATGCTGGAGAAATACGACATGCCGCTGAGCGGTGTGCTGAGCCTCGAAGTGCCCGAGGAAATGCTCATCCAGCGCATGCTCGAACGCGGCAAGACCAGCGGTCGCGCCGACGACAACCTGGAGAGCATCAAGCACCGCTTT
>CAMKAR010000186.1 GCA_946410535.1 uncultured Bacteroidales bacterium | reverse complement strand
AAGTATGCAGGCACCGAACAACCCCACCTCACGGGCAAGAACATCGCCCTGATCTTCGAAAAGACCTCGACCCGCACCCGCTGCGCCTTCGAAGTCGCCGCCAAGGACCAAGGTGCCCATGTCACCTATCTCGGCCCCACCGGCTCGCAAATCGGCATCAAGGAATCGATGGCCGACACCGCCCGCGTCTTGGGTCGCATGTTCGATGGCATCGAGTATCGTGGCTTCGGTCAGGACATCGTTGAAGAACTGGCCAAATACGCCGGCGTGCCGGTGTGGAACGGCCTGACCAACGAGTTCCACCCCACCCAAATCCTCGCCGACTTCCTCACCATGCAGGAACACAGCGACAAACCCCTCAACCAAGTGACCTTCGCCTACTGCGGCGATGCCCGCTTCAACATGGGCAACTCACTGATGGTGGGTGGCGCCAAGATGGGCATGGACGTGCGCATCGTGGCTCCCAAGGAACTGCAACCCAACAAGGAACTCATCGACACCTGCATGGCCATCGCCAAGGAAACGGGTGCCAAGGTGACCGTGACTGACAACGTTGAAGAAGGCGTCAAAGGTTGCGACTTCCTCTACACCGACGTTTGGGTATCGATGGGCGAACCCGCCGAGGTCTGGAAACAACGCATCGACCTGCTCATGCCTTACCAGGTGAACCAGAAGATGATGGACATGACCGGCAACCCGAACTGCAAGTTCATGCACTGCCTGCCCGCCTATCACAACTTAGAGACCAAGGTGGGCCGCGACGTTCACGAGCAATTCGGCCTGGACGGCATCGAAGTGACCGAAGAGGTCTTCGAAGGCAAGAACAGCATCGTCTTCGACGAGGCCGAGAACCGTATGCACACCATCAAGGCCGTCATGGTGGCCACGTTAGGTGATTAATTTCTAACCTTGGCACGAGACACGGGACTGCGGGACACGGGGCAAACACCCGTCTCGCGTCCCGTGTCTCTTAGTCTCGCGTCAATATTCACACCAATGAAAATCTTCGAAATCCTTTTCCTCCTCTGCTTCGCCGTCAGCTGGCCGATAAGCATCGCCAAGGCGTTGCGGACGAAGGTCACCAAGGGCAAAAGTCCCATCTTCATGGGCTTCATCTTGTTGGGCTACATCTTTGGCATCATCAACAAGTTCGTCAACCACCAGGTCGATTATGTCATCTGGTTCTATGTGTTGAACTTCTGCCTCGTGGCCTGCGACTTGTTCTTGTATTACCGATATAAGGACAACAACTAAAAACGAAAAAAGGGACCCCGCAAGGTCCCTTTCTTTTTGTAATAGCTTCAACAAGCATCAGTGGGTCACCACGACGCGTTGGTTGCTCACCGTGCCGTTGTTTTGGCGGATGCTGAAGAAGTAGACACCGTCGCTGTAGTTGCTCAGGTTCACGTTGACGGTCTTGCCGTTGGCGTTGACAGTCTCAACCAAAGTGCCCAGCACATTGTAGACATTGACGCTTTCGATGCCGTTGCCAGCCTCGACGCGTACGCTGCCATTGGCGGGGTTGGGATAAACCATAACCTTCGAGCTAAGCTCGTTGACGCTCAGCAGTTCGCCGTCGACCGAAACGATATATTCAACGACACCGGCATCCGAAGCCACCACCACCTTGGTCTCAGCAACGCTCTTGGCGCTTTGCTCTTTCGGGGCAATGGAGATGACGAAATCTTGGCCGTAAGCCAAAGCGTAAGGCAGTTCCTCACAGCTGATTTCCAGATATTGGACATTGTCATCGTTCACCTCTTCGACGGAAAGGATGTTGATGTCGCCCATGGTGGCATGGTTGGCGTTGAGGGTATGCAGCTCGGCAGTGGGTTCCTCGACAGTCAAGTCAACGTAGGGCGAGCCAGAGATCAACAAACCCATGTCTTGCATCTCGTCCGACGCAGTGGCCATAACCTTGATTGAGCTCTTGCCTCCATCATAGTTGGCAACCACACCAACTACATAGAATTCGTCCGGATCACTTTCAAACGAATATTCGGTTTCGGTGATGTTTTCGGCCATCAGTTCATCGTTGACATAAACATCGTATCCGATGGGGCTGCCGTTGGCGGGAGCATCCCACGTAGCCGTAAGCAAACCTCTGGAAGTGGGGGCAGGGACTTCGGTCAACGTCAGGTTCTCGACGGGATAAGGATGCGCATCCGTGTATTCGTAGGCATAATGGCTGTTGTAGACATCCTTCGTGCCTTGGTTCTGTATCCAGATGGCCACTTCGAGGTCGCTCATTTCCTCGACGTTGGTCGACGACAGGTCTTGCGTGTACTCAAAGTGCTGGATTTCGCCAGCGGCAAAGTCGATGTTTTCGCCTTGGGTGCTGGTCAACATCTTCATGAAGATGTGGTGGAATGAAGTCTCACCGTTGGAGCCCACATTGCCGTGGGTCTCTTTTTCGTTGACGGAAATAAACACACGGGCGTTGACATCAACATATGGGATAATGTCAGCCTTCACACTGATGGTATTACCCTCAACGACAAACGAACCGGCGATGTCGAAATAAGCAGGCCATTCGGCGTGTTGGTCGAATTGGGTCTGCACACCATTGAAGTTCAGGCTTCCGCCATCCATGAAGGCCATCGGGACGGCATTCACCGAGTAGTAGTTGCGGCGCACGCCAGCTTCTTCGGTGTAGTACGGGTCGCCGTTGCCGGGCCAGTTCATCTGGTACTTGGTGTAGGTGTAGCGGCCTTCGTTGTTGTTGCAGAAGTTGTGCATCACCGTGTTGGGTTGCACGCAAGGGCCGCAGGTCGACGACGAGAAGTGCTCGATCATCGGGTAACGATGGGCCGTGCCGAGAGCCACGCTCACCGGCTTGGCAAGCACGTTGTTGTCGGCGTTGTCGTCTTCCTGTCCGTTGACCAGGTTGATGGTGTAGTCCACGTTGTACGGACCAGGATCCAGTGTCGTGGGAGTGGTGAAGTTCAAGGTCGAGGTGCCCAATGAAGGGATGTTGACGTCGAAGGTCTCGGTGACCGGCGCCATGCCTTCCACGGCATAGGTGGCTTCAATCGATGTCACGGTAGTGGTGCCCATATTGAAGACCGCGATGCCGAATTGGGTTTCGCCTTTGCCCACAAAGTCGCCCAGTGTGGCGCCAGTGAGGCTGATGTCAAGGTTTTCGAGGGTGAAGACCATGATGTCGTCGAAGAACCAGTCGTTGATGTTGTAGGAGCTGCCATTGAAGAAGATGCAGAACTGCACATTGGCCTGGCCCATGTCGGGGGTGGTGATTTCTTGGCTCACCGTCCAGCTCGAGCTGGTGCTGTAGCCTTGGCTCCAACCTTGGTTCCAGGTGTTGCCACCATCCGACGAGGTGGCGATACCGATGGTATTGCTACCCGAGTAGTTGTCCAAGGTGTGCTTGAACGAGAAGACGACGCTGCTCACGCCCGTGAGGTCGACGGCGGGGCTAACGAGGCGGGTCATGCCGTTGAATTGGGGACTCCACGAGAGGTGCATCTCGTTGGGTTGTCCGCCAGCGTTGTTAGTGGCCGATACCGACCAGTTGTTGTTTTGGCCATTGATGCTCCAGCCGGCGGGCATCGTGGTGCCATCAAACGATTCTTGCAGCAAAACCGCACGGTTTTGTGCCATCATTCCGGTTGCGAAAAGCAACGCGAATGCAAAAAGTAGGGTTTTCTTCATAGTGTTTAGTATTAGAAATTTAGACCGCAAAAATAAGAACATTTTCGAATAGTGGCATTGTTTTTGGAAAAAAAAGGAAAAATCAAACCACGACCAACACTCCATAAACCACGACCAACAAAAACGTATTCCTGACCTGATGGCCCAAAAACGGGTCGAGCTCTTCGGGCTTGGTTTTTTTTATGGCTTTCAAATCCTTGAAAAACAAAAGAAAAAGCCATACGAACATATAGGAATAAACGGGAGCGTGCTTTATGGTGAGATAAACGGTCAGGCAAACGAACGCCCCACCGATGAGCAGGCAATGATAAACGAAAGCCTTTTTCAAGCCCAATTTCACCACAAGGCTGTTCTTGCCCGAGGCACGGTCGTTCTCATAATCCCGCATGTTGTTGATATTGAGCACAGCATTGGAGAGGAAACCCATGGCCGAGGCAGGCAACAAAACGCTGAAATCGAGCGATTTGGTGGCCAAATAAAACGTGCCAAAGACCGCAGCCCAGCCAAAAAAGAGAAAACAATACAAGTCGCCGAGGCCACGGTAGCCGTATGGCCGTTTGCCCAAGGTATAAAACAAGGCAGCCAGCACTGCGCCCAAACCCAAGGCGGCAAAAACGGCCAGTTCTTGCCAAGAGAGTCGGGCGAAGACGAAAATCAAAAGTGCACCCGCAATCAGGCACAAGGTGGTTACGAAAGCCATGCTGCGCTTCATTTCGCGCTCGGTGATGCTGCCGCTTTGCATCTCGCGCTGCGGCCCGACGCGTTTTGCGCTGTCGGTGCCTTTCTTGAAGTCGCCGTAGTCGTTGGCTAAGTTGGACAGGACTTGGAGCAGGATGGCGGTGAGGGCAGAGAAAATGATTGTCAGCCATGGGGTCGGCCCTTCGACAGGCTCAGGGACCTTTGCGATTGCCAAAAAGGCGCCCAAAAGCACTCCAGAAAAAGAGAGCAGCACCGTCCTTGGACGGGCTGCTTTTATCCATGTTTTAAACTTTGCCATTCCTTTATAATTTCACAAAACCTACAAAACTTACAAAACCTCTTTTTGCTAAACATGGAAAGTCGCCAACCGGCTCCTTTCCTACGCATCCTACGGATGCACTTAAAAACTCAACATCCATCATACCGAATTGCGTTTTGAAGCCCGACGTTAGTCGGGGGTGGCAACGGCAAGCGGTTGCGAGCCGTTGCTAGTTCCC
>CAMKAR010000185.1 GCA_946410535.1 uncultured Bacteroidales bacterium | reverse complement strand
ACTTGTAGGAGCGTTCGTATTGCGCGCAGTTGTGTCCAAACTGGTGCTTGATGACCAGGCCGCAGTCGAGCAACAATTCAATCGTATTATATAAGGTGGCCCTGCTGACGCGGTACTTGTTGTCTTTCATCTGGTTATACAGAGAATCTATGTCGAAGTGCCCGTTGGTCGAGTAGATTTCCTTCAGTATGGCAAACCGCTCGGGAGTTTTGCGCAGTTTCCTCCGTTGCAGGTAGTCGATGAACAACTTCTTGACTGCTAAATAGGTATTGTCGAATGAGTCTTTCATTTTTCTCTTCGTGATGTTGGCGCAAAGGTAAGAATATTTTTCAGACTAATTCTAAATAATCGGCATTATTTTGCCTCAATTGCTGTTTTTGCGCACCACCTTTTGCACTTCCTTGAGGCGGTTGAGCTTGCTAATGAGGTCGTCAAGTTCCTGTGTGTTGTGCACATAGATGGAGATGGCGGCTTCCACCACGTCTTGCTTGGCCTCCATGTGGAGCGAGTGGAGGTTGAGCTTCAGCTCGTTGGAGAGCAGGTTGGTCATGCGGTTGAGCAGTCCGGCGGTGTCTAATGCGGTGATTTTCAGCTCGGCGAGGAAGGCGATTTCGCTCTTGGGTTGCCATTTGGCTTTCACGATGTTGTTGCCGTAGCGCGACGAAAGCTGGATGGCCTTGGGGCAGTTGCTGCGGTGGATTTGCAGCGGCTCGCCGGGGAAGTTGAAGGCGATGACGTCGTCGCCCGGAATGGGGTTGCAGCAGGTCGAAACGTTGAAGTCGAACTCGCCCGAGGTGGTGATGGCTGGTATTGCGTCTTCCTTGCCTTTGTTGTTGCCCAGCAGGCCGAAGGTGAGGTAGCGCACGAAGCTGCTAGTGCCCGATTGTGGTTTCAGCACGTCGCGGATGAGGCGCTCGTCAATTTTTCCAGTCGCCACCTGGTAGTAGAAGTCGATGGAGCTGGTGAGGTTTTCCGAGGCCATCACTGTGTTGCGGTTGGCCTTGGATGGCTCGAGGTCGAGCTTGCGCATGATTTCCTCGTATTTTTTCTCGCCCTCGTCGCGGAAGGTGCGGCGGTATTCCTTGATGCCGTTCCTGAGGCGCGACTTGGCCGTGGCCGTGGCCAAAAACTCGAACCATTTCTCCTGCGGGTGTTGCGCCTCTGAGGTGATGATTTCCACCTGGTCGCCCTTGTAGAGCTTGCGGTCGAGCTGCGACAGCTGGTTGTTGACGTTGGCGGCGATGCTGTGGTCGCCGATCTCGCTGTGGATGTTGTAGGCGAAGTCGAGCACGGTGGAGCCTTTGGGCAGCGTGATCATCTTGCCCTGTGGGGTGAAGACGTAGATTTCGTCGGAGAAGAGGTCGAGCTTGAAGTTGTCGACGAACTCGATGGCATTTTCAGCTTTGTTGTTGATGAGGTCTTGTGCCTTTTTCAGCCATTCGTCGAAGCCGCTTTCTGTTGTGTCGTTGTCGGTCTTGTATTTCCAATAGGCGGAGAAGCCTTTCTCGGCAATCTCTTCCATGCGTTGGCTGCGTATTTGCACCTCCACCCAGTTGCCCGTCGGTCCCATCACCACGGCGTGAAGGCTCTCGTAGCCGTTGGCTTTCGGGAACGAGATCCAGTCTTTCAGCTTGCGGGTGTAGGGACGGTAGCAGTCGGTCAGTACGGCGTAGATTTTCCAGCATTCCATGCGTTCCTGTTCCTTTGGGCAGTCGGTGATGAGGCGGACGATGAACGACCCGTAAAGGTCTTCGAAGGCCAACTCCTTGTCCATCATGCGTTTCCAAATCGAGTTGACGGAACGCTCCTTGATTTCGGCACGCACCTTCATGCCGGCTTTGGCGAAGGCCTCGTCGAGCGGGGCGATGAAGTCGTGCAACTCGCCCATGCGTTTCTCGCGCACCTCGTCGACGCGCTTCTTGATGTTGGAGTAGATGGTCGGGTTGGTGTATTTCAGGGCAAGGTCGTCAAGCTCGATGCGGATGGCGTGCAGCCCGAGGCGGTAGGCCAAAGGCGCGTAGATATAAGATGTCTCCGATGCGATTTTCAGCTGCTTGTGTTTGGGCATCGAGTCAAGCGTGCGCATGTTGTGGAGGCGGTCGCTGAGCTTGATGAGCACCACGCGGATGTCGTATGACAGCGAAGAGATGATTTTCTTGAAATTCTCGGCCTGCATGCTTTCCACGTTGTCCATCTGCTCGAACTTGGTGAGGCCATCGACCACGCGTGACACCTTTTCGCCAAACAGCTCGCGGATGTCGTCGAGGGTGTATTTTGTGTCTTCCACCACGTCGTGCAGCAGGGCGCAGATGATGGACGTTCGGCCCAAGCCGATGTCGTGGGCGGCGATGCGGGCCACGGCGATGGGGTGGTAGATGTAAGGCTCGCCCGAACGGCGGCGTTGGTCTTTGTGGGCCTCGCAGGCAAAATAGAAAGCCTTGTCGACGGCCTCAAGGTCCTGGGCTTCCTTGCGGGTTTGCCAAACCTCGATGAGGTCGCGGTGTCGTCGTTCTATTTCCTCTTTTTCTTCCTTCGAGTAGGTGTCGGGTAAAACAGTTGTCATACGCAATCAACAATTTCAGACTGCAAAATTAGGGATAATCCTTATTATAGGTTGCGTTTTCAAGCGATTTTTTTTCTATTTTTGCGGCCAGAATGAAGAACATACGAAATTTTTGCATCATAGCGCATATCGACCACGGCAAATCGACCTTGGCCGATAGGCTTTTGGAACTGACCCACACATTAAATTCAAAGGAACTCGTGGACCAGGTGCTCGACGACATGGACCTCGAGCGCGAGCGCGGCATCACCATCAAGAGCCACGCCATCCAAATGAAATACGAATACAAGGGCGAGGAATACACGCTCAACCTTATCGATACTCCCGGCCACGTCGACTTTTCCTATGAAGTGTCGCGCTCGATTGCCGCTTGCGAGGGTGCCTTGTTGGTGGTTGATGCCACGCAAGGTATTCAGGCACAAACGATTGCCAACCTATATTCGGCTTTGGAGCACGACCTCGAAATCATCCCCGTGATGAACAAGATCGACATGGACAGCGCCATGGTCGACATCGTGGAGGACCAGATGGTCGACCTCTTGGGCTGCGACCCAAGCGAGATTTTGCGCGTCAGCGCTCGCACGGGCGAAGGCGTGCCTGCCCTTTTGGATGCCATCGTCGACCGCATCCCGTGCCCTAAAGGCGACCCCGAAGCGCCACTCCAGGCCTTGATTTTCGACTCGGTGTTCAACTCGTTCCGTGGCATCATCGCCTATTTCCGCGTGATGAACGGCACGATGCGCACCAACGACTTGGTGAAGTTCTTTGCCACGGGCAAGGAATACCATGCCGACGAAATCGGGGTGCTTCAGTTGAAGCAAGTGCCTAAGAACGAGCTTTCTGCGGGCGATGTGGGTTACATCATTTCGGGCATCAAGACCTCGAAGGAAGTCAAGGTGGGTGATACCATCACGCACGTCGAACGTCCCTGCGCCGAGCCGGTGGCAGGCTTCGAGAACGTGAAACCGATGCTGTTTGCAGGTATCTATCCCGTTGATGCGGACGACTATGAGGAGCTTCGCGCCTCGTTGGAGAAACTGCAACTCAACGATGCCTCATTGGTTTGGGAACCAGAGAGTTCGGCGGCCTTGGGCTTCGGCTTCCGCTGCGGCTTTTTGGGCCTTTTGCACATGGAAATCGTGCAGGAACGCTTGGACCGCGAGTTCGACATGGACGTGATTACAACGGTGCCCAACGTCTCGTTCAAGTGTTTCAAGACCGATGGAGAAATGATCGAAGTGCACAACCCCAGTGGTTTGCCCGAAGTGACCAAAATCGACCATATCGAAGAGCCTTATATCCTTGCGCAAATCATTTCGAAGAACGAGTTCACTGGCCCCATCATGACCCTTTGCATCGACCGTCGCGGCGTGCTGAAAAACCAAGTCTATCTCTCCACCGACCGCGTGGAACTGACTTTCCAGATGCCGCTTTCCGAAATCGTCTTCGACTTCTACGACAAACTGAAATCCATCTCGAAGGGCTATGCCTCCTTCGACTATCATATCGCTGGCTATCAAGAGGCTGACTTGGTGAAACTCGACATCATGCTCAACGGCGAGTCGGTCGATGCCTTGTCAACCCTAATCCATCGCGGCCATGCCTACGACTTCGGTCGGCGCATGTGCGAGAAGCTGAAGGAACTGATTCCTCGCCATCAGTTCGACATTGCCATCCAGGCGGCCATCGGAGCGAAGATCATCGCTCGCGAGACGGTGCGCCAGGTGCGTAAGGACGTGACGGCGAAGTGCTACGGCGGCGACGTCTCCCGTAAGCGCAAACTGCTTGAAAAACAGAAAGCTGGCAAGAAACGTATGCGACAAGTAGGCAACGTCGAAGTGCCACAGTCGGCATTCCTTGCTGTATTGAAATTGGATTAATCTTTGTAGAGACGTAGCGCGCTACGTCTATACCAACCTAGAATTGAAATGACCGACCTCCAATATCAAATTGCCCTGACCCTTCTCCCCGGCATCGGCGACATCAGCGGGAAGAAATTCGTGCACTATTGCGGTAGCGCCGAGGCCATCTTCAAGGAGACGCGCAAGTCGCTTGAAAAAATCAGCGGGATGCGCGAGGCTTCCATCGAGGCCATCTGCAAGCCCAAGGAATACCTGAGAAGGGCAGAGCAGGAAATCGAATTCATCAAGGAGAACGGCATCCGCCCGCTCTTCTTCCTCGATTCGGACTATCCGCGCCGCCTTCTGCAATGCGACGACGGCCCGATGATGCTGTATTATAAAGGTAAGGCCAACCTCAATGCCAATCGCGTGGTGGCCATCGTCGGCACGCGCAACATCACCGAATATGGCAAGGAGAACTGCA
>CAMKAR010000184.1 GCA_946410535.1 uncultured Bacteroidales bacterium | reverse complement strand
ATGTACCAATACGGCTTGAAATACATCAAAAAGCATTTCTTCGAGCCGGATTTGGTGCATCTGCATGTGGCCTATCCGCTTGGGCAAGTGGCTTTATTGTGGAAGAAACTGTTTGGTTACAAGTATGTTATGACCGAACACTGGACCATCTATCAGCCGCAGAACAAGGACGTTTTGGTTGGCAGGCTGAAGAAAAAGATTGTCAAGATTGCCAACAAAGCCGAGGTCATCATGCCCGTCAGCCTCGATTTGCAGCGTTGCATGGAAGGCCATGGTGTCCATAACCGTTTTCAGGTGATTTACAACTTAGTGAATACGGATATTTTCCGTTTAGGCGAAGCCAAGACGGAAAACAAAAAACACCTCCTCCACATTTCGACCCTGCGCGACGAAGCCAAGAACTTCAGCGGTATCCTGCGCGTCGTCGAGAAGCTGAAACAGCAACGCGACGACTTCGAGTTGCACGTCATCCACGATTACGAAGCCCCTGAGTTCAAGGCGTTTGTGGTAGAACACAATCTTACCGATTGCGTCATTTTCCATGGAAAAAAGACCTCTGCCGAAGTGGCTGAAGCCTACCAAAAAGCCGACTTTTTCGTCTTGTTCTCCAACTTCGAGAACCTGCCTTGCGTCATCGTCGAGGCTTTTGCAAGCGGTGTGCCGGTGTTGAGCACTTCAGTTGGTGGCATTGCCGAAATCGTTTCGCCCGAACGCGGCATTCTCATCCCGCAAGGCGACGAGGAAGCCCTGCTGCAAGGCATGAACCAAATGCTCGACCACTGCCGCGAGTACGACCGCGAGGCCATTCGCGACTACGCCATAAAAACATTTGCCGCCCAAAACATTGGACGGCAAATATTTGAAGTCTATAAGGAAGTCGTTATTCCTTGATGAACTTCACTGTCGAAACGACATCGTTTTCGTCCACGATGCGGACGAAATACACACCGTTGTTCCAATTACGCACTTCCACTTCATTGGTCTGGCCTTCGTAAACCATCTGGCCCAAAGCATCAAACACCTTGATTTCCTTCACCTGACTTTCCACCTTGAAATGATCGGAGGCAGGATTGGGGTAAAGTGAAGCAGTCTCACTGTTTTCAAGGACAGAAGTCACGTCAACCGTCACCGAAACAATCTCCGATTCACATACCTCGTTGAGACGCTCATAGATAGCCCTAACAGCATATTCGGCTGTGCCTACTTCGCTGTTGATGTCAAAATAAGTCATGGTGCTCGAATCGCTTATGGTATCAAGAAGCCAAGCATCACGATAGATTTCAAAACGCACAAAATCAGCGGTATTTCCGTCCCATTCCCAACTTAACTTCGCGCCGAAATCTTCAGGGCCATTCCAAACATATTCACCTATTAGATTGGAGACGGGCTCACAGCCAAAACCACAATCAATCTCATAATCAGCGATTTCGCCCACCTCAGGATAACCATTGGAGGCTACAATCAAATTGTCGTTCCAGTCATAGATTTCGTATGACACTTCCGAAAGGCTACCATGCGAATAGCAAGTGTTGTCATAGGTCCAGAAGAATGTCACGGTTTGGTATTTCGGAGCAGGCACGATTAGCGAGGCAGTACCGCCATCCCAAAGGCCCACACGTTGGGCGACTTTGCCACCTTCATCAAGCACGGCGATGGACGACAAATCCCATCCATTATTACCACTATCGTGCAACTCGAAACGCAGGTCGCAATTCGATCCCACCATCACGGTATCGCGAGCCACCTTGCTCATGCCAGCCTCGTTCACGGCATAGACCGTATAATAATAGGTGCCATAGCTTTCAGCTCCATGAAATTCATCATAAAACACGACTTCCTCGTCGGTCACATCCGTCAACCTTTCAATCACCTCACCGTCGCGCATGATGACAATCGTGTCGATCGACGAGAGCATTGTCCCACCGCGCGTCTCAAAAACAGGATTAAAGACCACGACCGACTCAACATGATCAAAAACAGCCTCAACGTTCAAATTCTCCACCGCCATCGGCGCGTCATAATACGCATCCACGGGATGCAGGTTGAACAATGCGACATGGCTCCACGGGAAGGAATAAAAAGTCAGATAAAAGCCGTCGATGGTGTACCAACCATTGTCGAAGCCCGCCCAGCCCCAGTTGAGGTGGAACATATCGTACTCGTCATAACCGTCAAGGACATAAGCATGGGCACCGTCGGGACCTGAAGAAGCATAATAGAACGGCATACCCGCATCAAGATTGGCACGCAACATATCATTCCATTCGTCCAAAACATAATAATCCAAGGTCGAAAGATACATATCAGGTGAATACCTGAAATAGTTGGTAAAAGCATTAGGGACATCCTGGGAATAGGCACCGCTGGCATTGGGGCCATAGCCCATATCAACGCCCACGCCCGCATGATATTCAAGCAAAGCCGTGGCATCCACCTCGTATTGCGGACTGGCGAAATCAAGGAAGTCGGGCATCAGATCGAAGCGATAGGTGGCCTCGCCGAAATTGGCCTCCTGCCAGCCGTAGTTGCCATAATAGCTGTTGGCATTGTAGCCGTGGCTGCCCGTTCCCGTGCGCGGCCACTCCCAATAGCGCATGATCTGGCTCATCGTGTTGGCCACACAACCCGACTTGCAGTGCCCACTGAAGACCGACGAAGGATCTTCAGGCGCCATGTTGTTGTAGAGGTCGGTCTGGTTCCAGATGGACGACAATAGCGGTCCTACGCTGCGGTCGGTCTTTGATGCCGAAAGCCGACCCGTTTTCTCCAAACGCTCCCAATCGGCAATGGCTTCGGCGGTACGTGGAACATCGTTGGCCACCATCTGGCTGAAGCCCGCTTTATAGTTGTCGAAAAAGGTCATCAGACCATCCGGAAGCTGGGCAGTGAAATTGCTCTCGGTGGAATAGCCCAAAATGGGTTTCATCCGGTCGTCGGCACTGACGATGACGAATCCTCTCGGTTGAAGGCCAAAGACATAAAACGCCGCTTGGCCATTGTCGGCGACAGCCGTATAGCTCAACACGGCCTGCGACGACTTGATTTCGGTATTGGCATTCATAAACTTGATACCCAACGACATGGCTTTATCAACATCGACGGGCTTGGCTTGCAGGTTCAGGGTGAAAACCGCAAGCAGCAAAGTGTAGAAATACTTTTTCATGATATGTAATTTTTAGGTTAGTCTTCTGCATTCTTCACCAGCAGGAACTGGTCGGGATTGCTTTCCTTGGGCACATAGCCTTGGTCGTAGACGTAATGGTAAACGGCTCCGGCTTTGGTCGTATAAGTACTCGTAAAGTACTTGAAATCAAAGCCTTTCTCTTTCAGCTGTTGGCGACTGGCAAAGCCTTTGCCGTTGGGGTTCAGTTCGATTAGGATGTTGTGGTTGCGCGCCAAGATGCCGTTGATACGCCGAATCACGTTGACCTGCTTGTGCGTTTTTTCGTAGTTGTAGCTGTTGCGGCACGAGTCGCAGCAAAACTTCTTGTCGACGCGACCGATGATGGGTTCACCGCAGTAGAGGCATTTTCTTTTTTCTTCTTGTTCCATATTAGTGTAGTTTTATTGTTCGTTTGTATCGGGGATTGAAATCCCCGTTGACATCTTGTCGCCCTTTCAGGGCTCGTTATTTAGTGAAGACGTACCGCAAGATATTCGCTCCCATCTTCAAGGCTTTTTCACGCGTTTCTTGCGAGTCGTGATGCACGCGCTGGTCTTCCCAGCCGTCGCCGAGGTCGCACTCATAGGTGAAGATGCACACGATGCGGCCTTCATAAATCAGGGCAAAGAGTTGTGGGGGCTTGTTGTCGTGTTCGTGGATCTTCGGCAGGCCATTCGGGAAAGCGTAAGGCTCCTTGAAGATCTCGTGCGTGTAAGGCAATTCCACGAAGTCGAGTTCGGGAAACACCTTTTTCATCTGAGGCTCGATGTATTGCCGAATGCCGTAGTTGTCGTCGATATGGAGAAAACCGCCTGCCAGCATGTAGTTACGCAAGTTTTGCGCCTCGGCTGCATCGAAGACGACGTTGCCGTGGCCGGTCATGTAGACGTAAGGATAGTTGAACAAGTCGGGACTCGACGGCTCCACGGTCGGCACGTTGGGGTTGATGTCGGTGCCGATTTCTTGGTTGCAGAAACGCACCAAGTTGGGCAACGACGTCGGATTGCCGTACCAATCGCCGCCCCCACGGTATTTCAGCAAGGCGATGTTGAGTTGCTGGGCCGAGGCAACGAAAGAAAACGACAACAGTATGACAATCAACAGCTTTTTCATTTCATCTGATTTATGAGTTGAATCGTATGGCAAGCCACGATGGCCGCTGTTTCGGTGCGCAGTCGCGCCTCACCGAGGCTGCATGGCACGAAGCCGTTTTCCTTGGCCAAAGCCACTTCCTCGGGGCTGAAATCGCCTTCGGGGCCGATGAGTACCAAGGCGTTCTCACCTTTATTATATAGGTCGCACAGACAGTCCTTCACGTCGTCGTCGATCCAGGCAATGAACTTCTGGCCGTCGAAGGGTTGCTTCACCAGTTTGTCGAATGGCACCAAGTCCTCCACTTTGGGCAGGCGCGACTTGATGCTCTGCTTCATGGCCGCCACCACCACCTTTTGGAAGCGCTCCACGTTGGCGGCGCGGCGCTCGGAATGGTACGACGTGAACAACCTCACCTTGTCGATGCCGATTTCCGTCGCCTTCTCCAGGAACCACTCCGTGCGCTCGTTAAGTTTGGTCGGCGCAATGGCGATTTCGAGGTTGAAGCCCCAGTGGTCATACCCTTCGCGCTTGTTGGTCAAATTCACGGTTGCCCTTTTCGGCAGTGCCTCAACCAACTCGGCATCGAAGAGAAAGCCCTCGCCGTTGGTGACGCAGAAACGCTCGCCTTCGGTCATGCGCAGCACCTTGACGC
>CAMKAR010000183.1 GCA_946410535.1 uncultured Bacteroidales bacterium | reverse complement strand
TTGGCCACGGTCTCCTCAAAGGGATAGAGGTCGACGATGACGAGGTCGAAGGCGGGGATGTCGTAGTCCTGCATCTCCTTTTGGTCCGACTCAAGTTGGGTGCGGCCCAAGATGCCGCCAAACACTTTGGGGTGGAGCGTCTTCACGCGACCGCCCAAGATGGACGGATAGCCCGTGAGCGATTCCACGGTTTTCACTGTGGGGTCGAGCGGCTTAATGAAATCGAAGGTGCCGCCGGTGGAGTAGATTTGCACTCCATTTTGTTTCAAAAGGTCGACGATGGTGTCGATGCCTGTCTTATAAAAGACTGATATTAAAGCAGTTCTAATTTTTTTCAAGGGTCAAAATTTTTGATGATTTTAAGTTGCAAGATTACCAAAAATCTGCAAACGGCGCAAGGGGCAACTGTATTTTTTTTGAACAAAGATTTCAACAGGCGGGATTTTCGTTTTTTTGCTATTATTGAAGGCATGAAACGATGGTTACCCATAACGCTTGCTGTTGGTATGGCTATGAAAAAAAGTAAGGCTCAACCTGCTGAAAGGCTAACTGAAAAGGTTGCGTTTGCAACTTGAATTCAGCCGGGCGTTTCGACAGGCTCAACGCCCTTCGCGGAGACGGGGAAATGGGTGAAAAAGTGAGAGTTTCCTCAAGCCTTCACCAACGCCGCTGCACCCAAAATGGCGGCGTCGTTGTCGGGCAACTCACTGACGTGCACGTCAATGCTGCCGTCGTAAACGAAGCACAGGTGCTTCTGGAACGACTCGCGCGTGGGCTTCATCAGCACCTCGCCCGCCTTCACCGGACCGCCCATCAGGAAGATGGCCTCGGGGCCGCTGAACGCCACGGCATTGGCCAAAGCGATGCCCAACCAATAGCCCGTCTTCTCGAAGACACGGAGGGCCAGTTGGTCGCCATACTTGGCCGCATCGCCCACCATCTTGCTCGTCAGCTCGTCGGCAGGCACCTGCGAGAGCGCGCCCACATAGTCGGGCGTGGCCTCCATCATCTCCAAGGCCGTGCGGCGGATGCCCGTGGCCGAGGTGTAGGTCTCAAGGCAGCCTTTGCGACCACAGCCGCAGGGTCGGCCTTCGGGAATCAGGATGGCATGGCCCAACTCGCCTGCTCCGCCGGTCTTGCCGTGTACCAACTTGCCATCCACCACAATGCCACTGCCCACGCCAGTACCTAAAGTAAAGGTGATGAAGTTCTTCATGCCCTTGGCGCCGCCATAGACGAGCTCGCCGTAGGCCGCAGCGTTGGCGTCGTTGGAGACCACCACAGGCACGTCCAAATGGCTGCGGAACATCGAAGCCAAGTCGACGGTGCCCTTGAAGTTGAGGTTGGTGGCGCCTTCGATGCAACCCGTGTAGTAGTTGCCCGCCGGTGCCGCAATGCCAATACCTTCGATGGCTTCAATGTTGTTCTCAAACATCATTTTTTTGATTTTGTGGCAAATATCAGAAACATAAAGCTCTACATCAAAATAGATGTTGGTCGGGAGGTTCTTTTTGGCCAAGCAGCGGCCGTCGTCGCGCACCAGCCCGATGTCGGTGTTGGTGCCGCCAATGTCGATTCCTATGGAATAAGTGTTCATTTTTCGTCAATTTTGAAGGGGCTAAAATACGGATTTTCGGCTTTGGACGCGAAAAAAAACTAATTTTGCGCAAAATTGTATCCGATGAAAAGACTATTTCCTCTCTTCGTGGCCCTGATTTTGATGGCCTCATGCAACGAAAAAAACACCGACTTGACCACCACTTTCGAGAAGTCAAACTATTTTGAAACAGACGATTACGCTGCGACCATTGCCTACGCGAAACGCCTCGACAAACAATTCAAGGAGGTGCATTACCAAAGCATCGGGACGACCGCCCAAGGCCGCGAGGTGCCCCTGCTCATCGTCGACGAAAACGGCTCCACCAACCCGAAAAAAATCCACAGAAGCGGGAAAAACATCATCTTGGTGCAAGCCTGCATCCATCCCGGCGAACCCAACGGCAAAGACGCCATGTTCATGCTCATCCGCGACATGCTCATGGGCAACAACGCACACGACCTGCTGCAAGATTTCTCTTTCTTATTCATCCCCGTGTTGAGTCCCGACGGGCTAGCCAACTTCTCGCCCTACAACCGCATCAACCAGAACGGCCCGAAGCAGATGGGCTGGCGCGTGAACGCCCAAGGCCTCAACCTCAACCGCGACTACACCAAGCTCGACACACCCGAAATCCAAGCTTTCGTGACCTTGTTCAACAAATGGCAGCCCGACTTCTTCTTCGACACCCACGCCACCGATGGTGCTGACTATCAATATGTCACCACCTACTCGATGGAGAACTTCGGCAACTACGATGCTGGCATCACCCAGTGGCTGACCAACGTTTGGGAGCCACAAATCCAGGCCGCGATGAAGGCAAAGGGGCTGCCCATCACGCGCTACATTGAGTTCCACCCTTGGGGCGACCCTACCGCACCGCTCTACGACCAAAGCTTTTCGGCGATGTTCTCCGAGGCCTATACCACAGCCCGAAATTGCCCAGGCGTGTTGCTCGAAACCCACATGCTGAAGCCCTACAAAGACCGCGTTTTCTCCACCTATCAGATGATTTTGGAAACCCTGAAAATCATCCGCAACGACAAGGAAAACTTCAGCCAAACCCTTGCCCAAGCCAAAAAGAACGACTTGAGCCTCAAGGAATTGCCCGTCAATATGCAACCTCAGATGAACGACACGATTTGGGAAGACTTCTTGGGCTACCACTTCGACACCGTGCAGAGTGAGGTGACCGGCAGTCGGTACTATGCCTACGACACCACCCGTCCCGAAATGCGCAAGACACGACGCATCCGTTCCACCCGCCCGACCAAGACGCTCGCCGTGCCCAAGGAATACATCATTCCCGCACAATATGCCGACGCAATAGGCATCGTCAAGGCACACGGCTTCGACATTAATTATCTGAAAGAGGAAAAGACCCTGAAAGTGAACACCTACCGCTTCAGCAACGTGGCCTTCATGCCGATGCCATCGGAGGGCCACAGCCGTGTGGCCCGTTTCGACGCGGAGGAAATCACCAAAGACGTCACTTTCTCCAAAGGCTCAGCCGTGGTGAAGACCTCACAGAACGGCATCCGCCTGCTGATGAACCTGCTTGAGCCTGAAATGCCCGGCTCGCTCTTCGAGTGGGGCTTTTTCAACAACGTGTTGCAACGCGTGGAGTATTTCGAAGTCTACAAGATGGAGCCGATGGCCAAGGCCATGCTTGCCGCCGACCCTTTCCTCGAAGGACAGTTCAAGGAATGGAAAGCCACCTACCCAAAAGACAAGCAACCCTCGCAATACGAAATCCTCAACTGGTTCTACGAACGCTCGCCCTACTGCGACAAGAATTATTTGGTCTATCCTATCGGTATGGTGAGGTAACCATAAAAAAGTAACACATCATGTACACCAAACGAACCTTCCTTGCCATCCACATCCCGACCACCGTCGATTACTCGGGCTTGGTGGATCGGCTCAAGAAAAACCTGACACACGAGAAATTCATCAATTACTGCCGGCCCGAAAACATCCACCTCACGCTGAAATTCCTTGGCAGCACGCCCGTCGACGACATTCCCAACATCATCGAGGCTTGCAAAAAGGTGGCTCGACGCCACCAGCCCTTCACGATGGACTTCGACCGAACGGGATTGTTTGGCAGCAACCGCGTGCCGCGCGTTTTGTGGCTCGGCATGAACGACCAGCCGCAAGCCCTCTTCGACCTCGAAAACGCCCTCTTGGACGCTTTCGACGACTTGGGCTACATGCGCGACCGCCAGAACTTCGTGCCACACCTCACCGTGTGCCGCATCAAGTCGCTGGTCGACAAGCAGTTCTTCATGCAAATCTACGACGGCATCGAACCCAAGACCTACCTCCATGCCGACGTGAAAGAGCTGGTGTATTACCAAAGCATCCTGCAACCCACGGGACCCATCTACAAGCCGCTGGCCAAAATACCGATGGGCGGAAAGAGCTAAAATTGCACCAAAATGCCCGTAGCAACGAAAAAAAGCACTACTTTTGCAATTTATTTGCACCAATCGGAGTTATTAGAAAAAACTTGATAAAAATGAAAAGCAAAATCACAACCGTCATGATGGTCCTTCTGGCTGCATTCATCACCATAGGAGGCACCACCAGCTGCAAGAGCAAGAAGCGCCTTGCCAAGGAAGCCGCTGAGGCTGAGTATAAATCAAGAGTGGACCAGGCCATCAAGGACCTGAACGCCATCCTCGACGACGAGACCCTTTGGAGCCTCGAAGAGAAGGAAGCCCGTGTGCAGACCATCAAGGACTGGAACCTGCAAAACGCCGAGGTCGACGACCTGCTCTTCCAAGTGGAGAAGAAACTGGCCCGCGAACGCGCCCAAAAGGAGGAACAAGAACGCCGCGAACGTGAGGAACGCGAGAAAGCCAACGCCGCCGATGCCGTGCTTGGACGCGCCTTCAACAGCATCGCCAACGCCGGTAGCGCCAGCCAAGCCAACCGCGTCATCAACGAGACCTTGGGCATGTTTGAGTCGCCCAACACGCCCGTGCTCATCATCATCAAGCAGAACGCCGGCTTCAACGACTACGACCGCCCCACCACCATCGAGAAGTACCTCAACTACGTGAAAGACCAAAAGAAGGCAACCGAGAAGGTGCACGAAATCAAATACAACAGCAACGGAAAGATTAACGAAATTGAACTGATAAAGAAATGAAGAAGATCATTGCCACATTAGTGATTGCCTTGTGCGTTGTTGGTAGCGCCATGGCACAGGACGGGTTGAGCCCTGAACGCAAGCAAGCCATCGACAGCCTCGCCTTGGAGAAGGTGAGAGACCTGAGCAAATACATCAAGATCGTAGGCTCGAAGGAAACGCCTTTCAGCGAGGCCAAC
>CAMKAR010000182.1 GCA_946410535.1 uncultured Bacteroidales bacterium | reverse complement strand
CCCAAGAGAAAGATTGGGAAGTGCTCGGTAGCATACAAGCCTACAACGGCATCCTTTGGGAACCCACCGAGGTCGTCAGGCTGACGCCAGAGTCGGTGCGCGGCATCCACTTCCGTGGCGGCACCATCATCGAGACCACCAACTCGGGCGGCCCGTTCAACTGGCCCGTCAAGAACGCTGACGGCACTTGGACCACCGTCGACCGTAGCGACGAAATGCTCCGCAAGTTGCAATACATGGGCATCGACGCGGTGATCAGCATCGGTGGCGATGGCTCGCAGCGCATCTCGCAGAAGCTCTACGAAAAGGGCCTCAACATCATCGGCGTGCCCAAGACCATCGACAACGACCTTTCGATGACGGAATGTACCTTCGGCTTCCAAACCGCAGTGCAAATCGCAACGGAGGCCGTCGATAAATTGGTCACTACGGCGGCTTCGCACAACCGCGTCTTCGTCCTCGAAGTGATGGGTCGCGATGCAGGCTGGATTGCCTTGCACAGCGCCATTGCTGGCGGTGCCGAGGTGTGCCTGTTGCCTGAGTTCCCCTACGATATCAACGTGGTGAAGGAGCGCTTGGAGCAACGTTTCAACCGCGACCGTGGTTTTGCCGTGGTGGTGGCCTCGGAAGGCGCACGGCCCAAGGACGGTACGCAGGTCTACGAAATCAGCGGCGAGGTCGGCTACGAGAACAAGAAATTAGGCGGCATCGGTCGCCGGTTGATTGAGGAACTGAAGGCTGCCGGTTTCACTCACGGTATGCGCGAGACCACCCTCGGTCACCTGCAACGCGGCGGCGTCCCGATTGCCTACGACCGAGTGTTGTCAGCCGAATTTGGCGTGAAGGCCTTCGAGATGGTCCTCAACGGACAGTTCGGCCAGATGGTGGCCTACCAACACCCCAACGTGGTGGCCGTCTCGCTCAAGGAAGCCGTGGCCCAGCCCAACTTCGTCACCATCGACAGCGACTTGGTGCGCACCGCACAGGGACTGAACATTTCACTTGGAATCTAATGTAATTTGAAGGAAACAAATCTTTCGCAAATCTAAAGCAAATAACGTTTTCGTCGAAGGCCTGTTTTGGGCAGTCCTAAAGAAGAGAAAGAAAGTTTTTCAATGGATTTGTGTAGATTTGTTTCCGAAAAAAAGAAATGAACATTAGCGTTATCAGCACAGCTCAGCAAGCCCAAGACATCGATTTCGGCGGAAAAGTTGCCGTTGTTATCGATGTCTTGCGGGCTACTTCGGTGATTACCACAGCCTTGGAAAATGGCGCACGCGAGGTAGTCCCCGTCAAGACCATCGAAGAGGCACAAAGCCTTTATGCCCAACTTGAGCCCACGATGACCTTGCGCGGCGGCGAACGCCACGCCGTGAAGATCGAAAGCTTCGATTTTGGCAACTCGCCGTTGGAATACACCAAGGAAAGGGTGGGAGGGAAGACCATTATCCTGACCACTACTAACGGTACCAACGCCATTAATAATGTAAAAGGTGCCGACGATGTGATTCTGGTATGTTTCCGTAATGCCGAGGCGGTGGTAGATTACGTTTTAGAACGGTTGTCGCATCGGGACAGCCACGATGTTGCCATCGTTTGCGCCGGCACCGAGGGCCGTTTTTCGCTCGACGATGGTCTCTGTGCAGGATTGCTGATTGATTTATTGCAGCAAAAAGCTGAAGTTGAGTTGGACGACTTGGGCATTTTGGTGCACCATTATTACCATGAAAACAAAGCCAATCTTTTGGCTGCCCTTTCGGGCTGTTTCCATCTGAAACGCTTGATTTCCTTAGGATTTGAAAGTGATGTTCGGTTCTGTCTCGAAACGAATTGCGCTTCGGC
Organism: uncultured Bacteroidales bacterium; assembly: GCA_946410535.1. Next base: position 3,101 of record CAMKAR010000182.1, on the reverse strand, counting down.
TGTGCCCGTTTTTGCCGATGGCAGACTTGTCCTTGAAAACAAATGATGGCGTTATGAGAACAATACACTGTTTCTTCTTGCTTCTGCTTGTTTGCGCCGCTTGCAACAAGCCCGAAACACCACAAGGCGGTGAGCCTCATGTGCCTTTCCAAACTACTTACGACGTGGGCGATTATTTCAAAAACGATACCTTGGAAGGTGTGGTTTTTTATACCTATGGTGCGCATAACGGCTTGATGGTCAGCTTGGAAGAGACATTTTTGCCTTGGTGCAATTCCCAACATGTCGTTTGCGAAACGGGAGCAACCAACCCCTATGATGGCTGGAACAACACCAATATCGTTTCATCCAATTACGACCTTTACAACTATCCTGCCATCGGATGGAGCTACCGGCGAAACACATGGCATCTTGTTCATTATGAACATCGTATGATAGGTCTTCATCAATGGTATGTGCCTTCGAGCACGGAGTTGGGGCATCTTTTGGCGAACCAGGAGGCGGTGAATGCCACCTTGGATTCTCTGGGCTACCCGACTTTGGAAGACAAGACCTATTGGTCGAGCACCGAGACGGGCACACGTGGCGCTGCCGCCGTGCGGTTGCAAAACGGACAAATCGTCATCAGCGACTCACTGAAAGACCAAGAGTTTTACGTCAGAGCCGTTAGGAATTTTTGAATAATGGACACGCTTTGCGCTTCATAAGATTTTGCGGATTCTGCGTGAGAAAAAACTATTTCTTCGCTACAGGATCGCAAGTCAAGTCGATGCCGAGTTTCTTGAAAATCTTCTGGTCAACTTCGCTGAGCATCACCGTGCTATGCACTTGGCAGCCTTTCAGTTGCGGCAGGCATTCGAGGGCTTTCTTGCAGTTTTCGTCCCAGAGGCTGAGCATCGAGAGGGCCACCAAGACCTCATCGGTATGCAGACGCGGGTTGTTGCCGTGCAGGTAGTTGACCTTGGTCGTCTGGATAGGCTCAATCATGGCTTGCGGGATGAGTTTCACGTCGTGAGGGATGCCTGCGAGATGCTTGGTGGCATTCAAGAGCAGGGCTGCGCTGGGTCCCAACAGGCCGCTGGTGTGGGCCGTGATGAGGGTGCCGTCTTCCAACTCGATGGCAGCTGAAGCCACGCCTTCCTGTTCTTTTCTTTCCTTGGCGGCAAGGGTCGTCTTGCGGTCGGCAGTGGTGATACGGGCCTGCTTCATCAACAGGGCGATCTTGTTCACTTCGTTTTCCGAGCCTTTGCCTTTGGCAAGGTTGCAAAGTGCTGTGTAGTAACGGCGTATGATTTCCTGCTTCGAGGCTTCACAACAAATTTCGTCGTCGCTGAGGCAGTAACCAACCATGTTGACGCCCATGTCGGTAGGCGACTTGTAGGGATTTTCGCCATAGATGGACTCGAAAATTGCATTCAGCACGGGGAAAATCTCGATGTCGCGGTTGTAGTTGACAGCGGTCTTGCCGTAGGCTTCCAAATGGAACGGATCGATCATGTTGACGTCGCTGAGGTCGGCGGTGGCGGCTTCGTAGGCCACATTGACGGGGTGCTTCAGCGGCAGGTTCCACACGGGGAAGGTCTCGAATTTGGCATAGCCGGCCTTGATGCCGCGCTTGTTCTCGTGGTACAACTGGCTGAGGCACACGGCCATCTTGCCGCTGCCCGGACCAGGAGCCGTGATGACGACCAACGGGCGCGTGGTTTCCACATAATCGTTGCGGCCAAAGCCTTCCTCCGAGTCGATGAGGGCCACGTTGTTGGGATAGCCCTCGATGATGCGGTGGTAATACACCTTGATGCCCATGCGTTCCAAATGCTGGCGGTAGGCATCGGTGCTGGCCTGGCCGTTGTAGTGCGTCACCACGACCGAGTTCACCATGAAACCACGGTTCATGAACGCCTCGCGCAGGCGGAGCACATCCACGTCGTATGTAATGCCGAGGTCGCCACGCACCTTGTTCTTTTCGATGTCGACGGCGCTGATGACGATGATGATTTCGGCCTCGTCGCGAAGCTGTGAGAGCATCCTCAGCTTACTGTCGGGCTGAAAGCCGGGCAAAACGCGGCTGGCGTGGAAGTCGTCGAAGAGTTTGCCGCCAAATTCAAGGTAAAGCTTGTCGCCAAACTGGGCGATGCGTTCTTTGATGTGTTCTGACTGGATTTTGAGGTATTTCTCGTTGTCGAACCCGTATTTTTTAGTGGTTTCCATAGTGCTTGAAATTTAAAATACGGGATGCAAAGATAGGCATTTTTCAAAAAAGCAAACGAAAAAAAGTGATTTTTACGAAAAAAAGTCGCCCCGACTGGAGCGACTTTTTGACGTTTTTAGCCTTTTTTTGGTTTACCAAGCGAAGAGCGGATAGTCCTTCATCATCTTGTTGACTTCGGCCTTGACTGCGTTGATCTTGGCCTCGGGGGCGGTCTTCGTGGCAGGGTCGATGGCGCTGATGACGTCGTCGATCAGGTCGACGATGACGGCCATCTTGTCTTGCTTCAGGCCACGGGTGGTGATGGCAGGTGTGCCAACGCGCAGACCCGAGGTCAGGAAAGGCGAACGGGTGTCGAAGGGCACCATGTTCTTGTTGACAGTGATGTCGGCAAGAACGAGGGTGTTTTCGACCATTTTACCGGTGATTTCCGGGAACTTGCCGCGAAGGTCGATGAGCATCGAGTGGTTGTCGGTGCCACCGCTGATGACGTCGTAGCCTTTGTCCATGAAGGCGCGGGCCATGAAGGCGGCGTTCTTTCTCACCTGTTGGATGTACTCCATGTACTCATCGCTGAGGGCTTCGCCGAAAGCGACGGCCTTGGAGGCGATGACGTGCTCAAGCGGTCCGCCTTGGATGCCCGGGAACACGGCGCTGTTAATGAGGGCCGACATCATCTTGGTTTCGCCCTTCGGGGTCTTGCGGCCACGCGGGTCTTCGAAGTCGTGACGGATGAGGATCATGCCGCCGCGAGGACCACGCAAGGTCTTGTGGGTGGTGGTGGTGATGAGGTGGCAGTACTCAAGCGGGTCGTTCAGGAGGCCCTTGGCGATGAGTCCGGCGGGGTGGCTGACGTCGGCCATGAGGACGGCGCCCACCTTGTCGGCGATTT